>NZ_NCVC01000017.1:300000-533911 GCF_002096735.1 Streptococcus mitis
TTGCTTCATCGGCCCTATTTCTGAGGAATTGATTTATCGCGGTGTGCTTATGACAACCTTTTTCAAAAACTCACCTTGGTACGGAGATGTCTTGCTTTCTGCTATTATTTTCGGTTATATTCATATCAATTTTGCTTTAACTCCTCTTGCTTTTTTCATTTATGCTAGTGGAGGGCTTATTTTTGCTCTATTGTATCGCATGACAAAAAGTCTCTACTATCCAATACTAGTTCATATTTTCATCAATATCACTGCCTTCTGGGATGTATGGTTACTCCTATTTTCAGGAAGTTAGCTTACTAAAACAATGTCGGAACTTTCCGGCATTTTCTTTTCAACAGGTGAGCAAGAACTGATTATTTTCAGACTTGGGTGACTAATCATGGTATAATAAAAGGTAATGAAAAATTCTAACGAGGCAGAGATGAAATTACTTTATACTGATATTCGGACTTCTTTGACTGAAATTCTAACCAGAGAGGCGGAAGAGCTAGTTGCTGCTGGCAAGCGGGTCTTCTACATCGCTCCCAACTCTCTTTCTTTTGAAAAGGAACGCGCCGTGCTGGAATGCTTGTCCCAGCAGGCTTCTTTTGCGATTACCGTCACGCGCTTTGCGCAGATGGCTCGTTACCTGATCTTGAATGACTTGCCTGCCAAGACCAGTCTAGATGACATTGGTCTTGGGATGGCCTTTTACAAATGCCTTGCCGAACTTGATCCCAAAGACTTACGAGTATACGGAGCCATCAAGCAGGATCCTCAGTTTATCCAGCAGTTGATTGAGCTTTATCACGAGATGACGACTGCTCAAATGAGTTTTTTGGACTTGGAGAGTTTGACGGATGAGGACAAGCGAGCAGACTTACTCTTGATTTTTGAGAAAGTAACGGCATATCTCAATCAAGGGCAGTTAGCTCAGGGAAGTCAGTTGTCCCATTTGATTGAAGCTATTGAGAATAACAAAGTTAGTAGTGATTTTAGTCAAAACGCCTTGATTATTGATGGATTTACTCGTTTTTCTGCTGAGGAAGAGCGAATTGTGGACCTACTTCATGGTAAGGGTGTTGAGATTGTCATTGGAGCCTATGCTAGTAAGAAAGCCTATACCAGTCCATTCGCTGAAGGCAATCTCTACCAAGCCAGTGTGGAGTTTCTCCATCATCTAGCCTCTAAATACCAAACTCCTGCTCTGGATTGTTCTCAAACTCATGAAAAGATGGATAGTTTTGACAAGGCCTCTCGTTTGCTGGAGTCTTCTTATGACTTTTCAGAATTAACATTGGATGTCGATGAGAAGGACCATGATAACTTACAAATCTGGTCTTGCTTGACGCAAAAGGAGGAGTTGGAGCTAGTAGCCCGCAACATTCGTCAGAAATTGCATGAGAACTCAAACCTGAGCTACAAGCATTTTCGTATTCTCTTAGGGGATGTAGCTTCTTACCAGTTATCGCTGAAAACCATTTTTGATCAGTATCAGATTCCTTTCTATCTTGGTAGAAGCGAATCCATGGCGCACCACCCCTTGACACAGTTTGTCGAATCTATTTTAGCTTTGAAACGCTACCGTTTTCGTCAGGAGGATTTGATTAACCTTCTCAGAACAGGTTTGTATACCGACCTTAGTCAGGCTGATATTGATGCTTTTGAGCAATATATCCGTTATCTTGGTATCAATGGCTTGCAAGCCTTTCAGCAAACCTTTACCAAATCCCACCATGGAAAATTTAATCTGGAACGTTTAAATGCTCTTCGTCTGAGAATTTTAGAGCCTCTTGAAACTCTCTTTGCCAGTCGAAAACAGAAGACTGAAAATCTCTTGCAAAAGTGGAATTCTTTTCTAAAAGAAGGAGCTGTGACCAAGCAGTTACAAGATTTGACAGCCACTATGGAAGCTATAGAACAGGAAAGACAAGCCGAAGTTTGGAAGGCTTTCTGTCATGTTTTAGAACAATTTGCGACTGTTTTTGCTGGTTCACAGGTTAATCTGGAGGACTTCCTAGCCTTGCTTCATTCTGGGATGAGCCTATCTCAGTACCGTACTATTCCAGCAACCGTAGATACCGTTCTGGTGCAGAGCTACGATTTGATCGCACCTCTTACAGCTGACTTTGTCTATGCCATTGGACTGACTCAGGACAATTTGCCAAAAATAGCGCAAAACACCAGTCTATTGACAGATGAAGAAAAACAGAGTTTAAACCAAGCGACAAAAGAGGGGGCGCAATTGCTGATTGCCAGCAGTGAAAACCTCAAGAAAAATCGCTACACTATGCTTTCCTTGGTCAATTCTGCGCGTAAGCAGTTGATTCTGTCATCTCCAAGCCTTTTTAATGAAAGTGAAAGCAAGGAGTCAGCTTATCTTCAAGAGCTGGTGAGTTTTGGATTTAGTCGAAGAGAAAAGAGAATGAGCCATAAAAATCTTAGCAAAGAAGATATAGGTTCATATCACAGCCTTTTGTCCAGTCTGGTTGCCTATCACCAGCAGGGCGAGATGAGTGAGACTGAGCAAGATTTGACATTTATTAAAGTTCTAGCGCGTGTCATGGGTAAAAAACTAGAACAGCAAGGTCTGGAAAATCCAGCCCTCCCAACCAGCCCAAGCAGTAAACCCTTAGCAAAGGACACCTTACAGGCTCTCTATCCTGCTGAACAGGAATTTTACCTGTCTACCTCTGGTTTGACGGAGTTTTACCGCAATGAATACAGTTATTTCCTCCGCTACGTGTTAGGCTTGCAGGAGGAATTGCGCCTGCGTCCAGATGCTCGTAGTCATGGGAATTTCTTACACCGCATTTTTGAACGTGCCTTGCAGTTGCCTGATGAAGATTCCTTTGACAAACGTCTAGAACAAGCTATCCAAGAAACCAGTCAGGAACGAGAATTTGAGGCCATTTATCAAGAAAGTTTGGAAGCTCAGTTTACCAAGGAAGTTCTACTTGATGTTGCACGGACGACTGGACAAATTCTCCGCCACAATCCAGCCATCGAAACAATCAAAGAGGAAGCGAATTTCGGTGGGAAAGAGCAAGCCTTTATTCAGTTGGACAATGGGCGCAGTGTCTTTGTACGAGGCAAGGTGGATCGGATTGACCGTTTGAAAGCTGATGGAGCGATAGGAGTAGTAGACTACAAGTCGAGTCTAACTCAGTTCCAGTTTCCTCATTTCTTTAATGGGCTCAATTCCCAGTTGCCAACCTATCTAGCTGCCCTAAAAAGAGAAGGGGAGCAGAACTTTTTCGGCGCCATGTACTTGGAAATGGCTGAACCCGTCCAATCTCTGATGGCCGTTAAAAGTCTGGCAGGTGCAGTAGTAGAAGCTAGCAAATCAATGAAATACCAAGGCCTCTTTTTAGAAAAAGAAAGCAGTCATTTGGGTGAATTTTACAATAAAAATAAGGCCAATCAGCTGACAGATGAGGAATTCCAGCTCCTGCTGGACTACAATGCCCATCTTTACAAGAAAGCAGCTGAGAAAATTTTAGAAGGTCAGTTCGCCATTAACCCTTATACTGAAAATGGCAGAAGTATTGCACCGTATGTTCAGCAACACCAAGCCATCACCGGATTTGAAGCCAATTATCACTTGGGTCAAGCCCGTTTCCTAGAAAAGTTGGACTTGGCTGACGGTAAGCGGCTGGTTGGAGAAAAACTCAAGCAAGCTTGGTTTGAAAAAATAAGAGAGGAGTTGAATCGATGAAGCCCATTCCCTTTTTAACTGAGGAGGAAATTCAAAAACTGCAAGATGCAGAAGCGCATTCGAGCAAGGAACAGAAGAAAACTGCCGAGCAAATTGAAGCCATCTACACTTCTGGTCAAAATATCCTTGTTTCAGCGTCGGCTGGTTCTGGGAAGACTTTTGTCATGGCCGAGCGTATTCTGGACCAATTGGCGCGCGGTGTCGAAATTTCTCAACTCTTTATCTCAACCTTTACCGTTAAGGCTGCGACTGAGCTTAAGGAACGTTTGGAGAAAAAAATCAGCCAACAAATCCAAGAGACGGATGGTGTCGAGCTCAAACAACACTTAGGCCGCCAGTTGGCAGACCTACCCAACGCTGCTATCGGAACTATGGACTCTTTCACACAAAAATTCCTTGGCAAACATGGTTATCTAATTGATATTGCGCCTAATTTCCGTATTTTACAAAACCAGAGCGAGCAACTCCTTCTAAAAAACGAAGTCTTCCATGAGGTCTTTGAAGCGCATTACCAAGGAAAACAGAAAGAGACCTTTAGTCATTTGCTGAAAAATTTTGCTGGACGTGGAAAAGATGAACGAGGGCTGCGACAGCAAGTCTATAAAATTTATGACTTCCTCCAATCCACCAGCAATCCTCAGAAATGGCTGAGTGAATCTTTCCTCAAAGGCTTTGGAAAAGCTGATTTTACTAGTGAAAAAGAAAGACTGACTGAGCAAATCCAGCAAGCCCTTTGGGATTTGGAAAGTTTCTTCCGTTATCATCTGGATAATGATGCCAAGGAGTTTCCAAAGGCTGCTTATTTAGAAAATGTTCAGTTGATTCTGGATGAAATTGGCTCCTTAAATCAAGAGTCCGATAGGCAGGCTTATCAAGCAGTGCTTGCGCGTGTTGTCGCAATTTCAAAAGAGAAAAACGGTCGGGCCCTGACTAATGCCAGTCGTAAGGCTGATTTGAAGCCACTGGCTGATGCCTACAACGAAGAAAGAAAGTCCCAGTTTGCTAAACTAGGACAACTGTCAGACCAGATAACCATTCTCGACTATCAAGAACGTTATCATGAAGACTCCTGGGAACTAGCTAAGACTTTCCAAGCCTTCATGAGTGATTTTGTAGATGTCTATCGTGAACGTAAGTGCCAGGAAAACGCCTTTGAATTCGCTGATATCAGCCATTACACCATTGAGATTTTAGAGAAATTCCCGCAAGTTCGTCAGGCTTATCAGGAGCGTTTCCACGAAGTCATGGTCGATGAGTATCAGGATACCAACCATATTCAAGAACGGATGTTGGAATTGCTGTCTAATGGTCACAATCGCTTTATGGTGGGAGATATCAAGCAGTCCATCTATCGTTTCCGTCAAGCAGACCCGCAGATTTTCAATGAGAAATTCCAACGCTATGCGCAAAATCCACACGAAGGCAAGCTGATTTTGCTCAAAGAAAATTTCCGTAGTAGTTCAGAAGTGCTATCAGCAACCAATGATGTTTTTGAACGTCTTATGGACCAAGAAGTCGGAGAAATCAACTATGATAACATGCACCAGCTTGTCTTTGCCAATACCAAACTGACTCCCAATCCAGACAACAAGGCAGAATTTCTCCTCTACGATAAGGACGACACAAGTGATGAAGAAGAGGGTCAGGCAGAAACGAAACTAACAGGCGAAATGCGCTTAGTTATCAAGAAGATTCTGAAACTTCATCAGGAACAAGGTGTTGCCTTTAAAGAAATTGCCCTTCTGACCTCCAGTCGCAGTCGTAATGACCAGATTCTCCTCGCCCTGTCTGAGTACGGAATTCCTGTCAAAACTGACGGTGAGCAAAACAATTATCTCCAATCCCTAGAAGTGCAAGTCATGCTGGACACCCTTCGTGTCATTCACAATCCCCTGCAAGACTATGCCTTGGTTGCCCTTATGAAGTCTCCAATGTTTGGTTTTGATGAGGATGAGTTAGCACGTTTGTCCCTTCAGAAAGCAGAGGATAAAGTCCAAGAAAATCTATATGAGAAACTGATCAATGCTCAAAAACTGACAAGCAGCCAAAAAGGATTGATTCACACAGCTCTAGCTGAGAAACTAAACCAATTCATGGATGTCCTAGCTTCTTGGCGCCTGTATGCCAAAACCCACTCCCTCTATGACCTGATTTGGAAGATTTACAACGACCGTTTTTATTATGATTATGTGGGAGCTTTGCCAAATGGTCCTGCTAGACAGGCCAATCTCTATGCCCTAGCACTGCGTGCTGATCAATTTGAAAAGAGCAAGTTCAAAGGCTTGTCTCGTTTTATTCGTATGATTGATCAGGTTTTAGAAGCCCAGCACGATTTGGCAAGCGTGGCAGTCGCACCGCCAAAAGATGCAGTAGAGCTCATGACCATCCACAAGAGTAAAGGGCTGGAGTTTCCTTACGTCTTTATCCTCAACATGGATCAAGATTTCAACAAGCAAGACTCTATGTCAGAAGTCATTCTCAGCCGTAAAAATGGGCTTGGTGTCAAATATATTGCCAAAATGAAGACAGGAGCAGTAGAAGAACACTATCCTAAAACCATCAAACTCTCCATTCCTAGTCTGACCTATAGACAGAACGAAGAAGAATTACAGCTGGCAAGCTATTCTGAGCAAATGCGTCTGCTGTATGTTGCCATGACGAGGGCTGAGAAAAAGCTCTATCTTGTCGGCAAGGGTTCTCGCGAAAAGTTGGAAGCCAAGGAATATCCAGCAGCTAAAAATGGAAAACTAAATAGCAATACTGGACTTCAAGCCAAGAATTTCCAAGATTGGCTTTGGGCTATCAGCAAAGTGTTTGCCAAGGATCATCTCAACTTTAGCTATCGTTTTGTTGGTGAAGATCAGCTGACCAGAGAAGCTATCGGAGAGTTGGAAAACAAGAGTCCTCTCCAAGATAGCTCCCAAGCAGACAATCGCCAATCAGAGACCATCAAAGAAGCCCTTGAAATGCTGAAAGAAGTGGAAGTCTATAATACTCTTCACCGCGCAGCCATTAAACTGCCTAGTGTTCAAACTCCAAGCCAAATCAAGAAATTTTATGAACCTGTTATGGATATGGAAGGTGTCGAAATTTCTGGTCAAGGTCAGTCCGTAGACAAGAAATTTAGCTTTGATTTACCAGATTTTTCAACCAAAGAAAAGGTAACAGGAGCTGAGATTGGTAGTGCTACCCACGAACTCATGCAGAGAATTGACCTCAGTCAGCGACCAACACTTGCTAGCCTGACAGAAACTCTCAAACAAGTTCAAACTAGTCCAGCTGTTAGAGACAAGATCAATCTTGCTAAAATTCTTGCATTCTTTGACACAGCTCTCGGTCAGGAAATTCTTGCTAATACCGACCATCTCTATCGCGAGCAACCCTTCTCCATGCTTAAACGAGACCAAAAGAGTCAGGAAGACTTTGTTGTCCGTGGTATCCTTGATGGCTATATTCTTCACGAAGACAAAATTGTTCTGTTCGACTACAAGACAGACCGCTATGATGAGCCAAGTCAACTCATAGACCGTTATCGTGGTCAGTTAGCCCTATACGGAGAGGCTTTATCTCGAGCCTATTCGATTGAAAATATTGACAAATACTTAATTTTACTCGGTAAAGACGAGGTTCAAGTTGTAAAAGTATAATCTAGAAAGGAGACCTCATGACACTTCCAGTTAGAAAATCCCTGCATGATGCGGTTTTACAGGCTTCAAAAGCTGATACTTGGGAACAAGCTACCAAGGAATGGAATGAAGTTTCCTTGATTTTTAACGGTATCGGCCGTAGCAATTGTGTCTGTGGAAATGCTATCAAATATGCTTACGAACTCTTTAACGGTATCACAGGTCAACGCCTCTTTCCGATTGGTAGCGACTGTGTTCGGCATTTTCATCGATTGTCTCTTGACCAGCAACTGGAAGAGGAAGAAAAACTACTCAGAAAGGTTGAAAATCTGACCAGAAAAGCCCAGAAAAAGGAAAAAATAAAGGTCAATAAAAGTGACTTTGACGAGCGCCTTCTAAAATGGCTCTGGGAAAAAGGTGTTTTCAAACCTAATCGTGGGAATCAATTCACACCTGAGAGAGACTACCAACTCTTCCTAGAAGTCTTTCAGGGAGGCAGTTGGACCAAGGCTGAGCCAAAGAAAAAGGCTCGCATGGAAGAAGTTCTTGAAAAGTGTATCAAACCCTTTTTACTAGGAAAACCAGATGACCAACTCTACCTTGTCAAGCTAGGAAAGGAAAAAATCGACTACGAACAAGAACTACGTATCCAGGCAGAGAAGGAGCGTAAGAAAAGAGATAAAATCGCCAAGCAATATGCAGACAATCTGGTCCTAGCCATGGGACCAGCAGAGCGTGCTTATCAGGATTACTTTGGCTTTACAGAAACTCTTACCCAAGAAGAACGCAAGTGGGAGAAAATACTTTTTGGTAAAAATCGAACAGAACGGGTTATCAAGGCTAAACAATTCCAAAAAGAGCTGGAAAAAGACAAACTAATTGCGAGTCAGGATCCAATTGAAAGAAAGCAGAAGCAGAACTGGCTCCTCAATTCCTATTTTCGTGAGCTTCCTGAAGAAAAAGCCCGATTTTCTAGGCTCTTATTAGAATATCGAAAAAGTGGTGAAGTACCCTTTTCATCCGAGTATCTGTCCGATCATCTCATCGACTTTTTCTATAAAATGAAAGCTTTTGAATTTGAAATCTCACCAGAACAAGTTCGAGATTTTCTAAAAGAAAGCCTCCAGACAGACATTCTATCCTCAGCACAAGAAAGCTGGATAGAAGGAATTCTGACAAATTGCATAGTCCCATTTTTATCTCGAATACTCATCTAAAACTAAATATATAAGTCTTAGAATTTTATATAAAGTTAATATATAAATTAAGTAGATTTGAAATCAGCCTTCCTTTATAAAGTAGCTATTACAAATAAAAGCCTGTGCAAAAGCACCTAATTTATGATAGAATAGATGGTGAGAAAGAAAACGTTTTATTACGTTTTTTTAGTCGGAAGGGGAAAATATTATGGCTACTATTCAATGGTTTCCGGGCCACATGTCTAAGGCTCGGCGGCAAGTTCAGGAGAATCTTAAGTTTGTTGATTTTGTGACGATTTTGGTGGATGCTCGACTACCTTTATCTAGTCAAAATCCTATGTTAACCAAGATTGTTGGGGATAAACCAAAGCTTTTGATTTTGAATAAGGCAGATCTGGCTGACCCCGCAATGACCAAAGAATGGCGTCAGTATTTTGAATCACAGGGAATCCAAACTCTGGCTATCAACTCCAAAGAGCAAGTAACTGTAAAAGTTGTTACTGATGCTGCTAAAAAGCTCATGGCTGATAAGATTGCACGCCAGAAAGAACGAGGTATCAAGATCGAAACCTTGCGGACCATGATTATCGGAATTCCAAATGCCGGTAAGTCAACTCTCATGAACCGTTTGGCTGGGAAAAAGATTGCAGTTGTCGGCAATAAACCAGGTGTGACCAAGGGGCAACAGTGGCTCAAAACCAACAAAGACCTTGAAATTTTAGACACACCAGGGATTCTCTGGCCTAAGTTCGAAGACGAAACCGTAGCTTTGAAACTAGCCCTAACAGGAGCCATTAAAGATCAACTACTCCCAATGGATGAAGTGACCATTTTTGGTCTCAATTATTTCAAAAAACATTATCCAGAAAAGCTAGCTGAACGCTTCAAACAAATGAAGATAGAAGAAGAAGCACCTGTTATCATCATGGATATGACTCGTGCCCTTGGTTTCCGAGACGACTACGACCGCTTTTACAGCCTCTTCGTCAAGGAAGTCCGTGATGGAAAACTCGGTAACTACACCTTAGATACATTGGACGACATCGATGACGACGATTAAAGAAATCAGAGAAGTTCTGGCTACTGTCAAAGACTTAGACACTCCTCTTTTTCTGGAATTCGAAAAAGATCCTCGTTCTGGGGTTCAAAAGGAAATCAGCAAGCGTAAAAAAGCCATACAGGCTGAACTGGATGAGGACCTTCGTTTGGAATCCATGCTTTCCTATGAAAAAGAGCTTTACAAGCAAGGAGTGACCTTAATAGCAGGTGTTGATGAGGTCGGCCGTGGTCCTCTGGCTGGACCCGTAGTCGCTGCAGCTGTTATTTTACCTAAAAATTGTAAGATTAAAGGCCTCAACGATAGTAAAAAAATCCCCAAAAAGAAACATCTGGAAATTTATCATGCTGTTCAAGACCAAGCCTTAGCAATCGGCATTGGAATCATGGATAATCAAATCATCGACCAAGTCAATATCTATGAAGCAACCAAACTAGCCATGAAAGAAGCAATCTCCCAGCTCAATCCGCAACCTGAGCACCTCTTGATAGATGCCATGAAACTGGAGTTACCAATTTCACAAACCTCCATTATCAAAGGAGATGCTAACTCCCTCTCCATCGCAGCTGCATCTATAGTGGCCAAGGTGACACGGGATGAATTGATGAAAGAATATGATCAGCAATATCCTGGATATGATTTTACAGCTAATGCAGGCTATGGAACAGCTAAACACCTAGAAGGACTGGAAAAATTAGGTGTCACCCCAATTCACCGAACCAGTTTTGAACCAGTCAAAACACTGGTTTCAGGAGAAAAAGAAAGTTAAGTTAGAAGGAATGATTATGGAGGAACAGTCAGAAACACTCAGTTCCAAGAAAGAATTTGCCTTTGCCTCAAGTACTATATTATCCCAAGTTGGACGAGGAATCATTGTTGGTCTCATTGTTGGAATTATCGTTGGATCCTTTCGTTTCTTAATTGAAAAAGGATTCCACCTGATACAAGGACTTTATCAAGATCAAGCGCACCTAGTGCGCAATCTTTTTGTACTGGTTTTATTTTACTTACTCATCTGCTGGCTCAGTGCGAAATTAACTCGATCAGAAAAAGATATCAAAGGCTCAGGAATTCCTCAAGTCGAAGCCGAATTAAAGGGATTGATGACTCTCAACTGGTGGGGAGTTCTTTGGAAAAAATATATTCTAGGAATTCTTGCTATTGCAAGTGGCCTCATGCTGGGGCGTGAAGGACCAAGTATTCAACTTGGAGCAGTCGGTGGTAAAGGAATTGCCAAATGGCTCAAATCCAGTCCAGTAGAGGAACGTTCCCTGATTGCGAGTGGAGCTGCCGCTGGTCTAGCTGCAGCCTTTAATGCACCGATTGCAGGGCTTCTCTTTGTAGTAGAAGAAGTCTACCATCATTTTTCTCGCTTTTTCTGGGTTTCTACTCTCGCAGCTAGTCTCGTAGCAAACTTTGTCTCACTACTCATATTTGGCCTAACGCCAGTGCTAGACATGCCTGATAATATCCCTCTCATGACCCTAGATCAGTATTGGATTTACCTCCTTATGGGAGTTTTTCTTGGACTATCTGGTTTTCTCTATGAGAAAGCTGTGCTCAATGTTGGTCGAGTTTATGATTGGCTTGGTCAAAAAATCCGTTTGGATAGAGCTTATTATCCAATTTTGGCCTTCATTCTCATCATACCAGTGGGAATTTTCTTACCCCAAATCCTTGGTGGTGGAAATCAGCTGGTTCTTTCCCTAACTGAGCAAGATTTTAGTTTCCAAGTTCTATTAGTTTACTTTTTGATTCGTTTTATTTGGAGCATGATTAGTTATGGAAGTGGCCTTCCAGGAGGAATTTTCCTACCAATTTTAGCGCTTGGTTCCTTACTTGGAGCCCTAGTTGGTGTTATTTGTGTCAATCTTGGACTTGTCAGTCAGGAGCAATTCCCTATATTTGTCATTCTGGGAATGAGTGGCTATTTTGGAGCAATATCCAAGGCTCCCTTAACTGCTATGATACTCGTAACTGAGATGGTAGGAGATATTCGCAATCTCATGCCACTCGGACTTGTGACCCTAGTTGCCTACATCATCATGGATTTACTCAAGGGTGCACCAGTCTATGAGGCTATGTTGGAAAAAATTCTGCCAGAAGAAGCGACAGATGAAGGAGAAGTCACCCTCATTGAAATTCCTGTATCAGACAAAATCGCTGGAAAACAAGTACACGAACTCAACTTACCACATAATATCCTCATCACAACTCAAGTCCATAATGGCAAGAGCCAAACTGTTAACGGTTCAACCAGAATGTATCTCGGAGATATGATTCACCTAGTTATTCCAAAAAGTGAAATTGGGAAAGTCAAAGATTTGTTGTTGTAGGAGTTTTTACATAATTTATGTTATGTAAAAATAAATTTCTTAATTAAATATATTAGAAAACCGATTCTCAACAATGAGATCGGTTATTTTTTACAGATAAGATATTTCACATACAAGTAATTGAACTTTGGTAAAAATAAGACTATAATCAAGTTAGAAATGAAAAGCATAAAGCTAGAAAGGAGTTTACTGTATCAAATCTGTACAGTAAGATTAAAATTATGAAAAAGAAAACAATAGCAATTATACAATGTATTTTGTGTCTCATAGCTCCTTATATAGCTCTTCAGTTATGTAGAATGAACAGAAGTTTCGTTACTGATAATCTTCTTTTTTATTTTCCTTATTCTGCTGACTATTTCATTCTGGTTTAGTATTTGGAAGCTAGAAAAAGCACTAGCTAATGATTCATAATAATAACTCCAAAGACTTAGCTCTGTTTTACACAAAAACTTGAAATTTTTGTACTTTTCCCTAGACAGTGGATAAACCCTTGATACGAGTGAGTTTAAGGGGTAATGTACACTCTTTGAAAAATGTACTTTATAATCGAAATGTACTTTATTTTAAGGCTGGATAAAGTACATTTTTTGATTCAGTAGCTTAGATGCGTAATGTACAAAAATCCTCCCTTTTATGCTATTTTTGTTCCAAAAAAAATTTTTTAGAAAACTAAAAGTTTATGTACAATTGACTAAACTAGAGCTAAACCATTGATAAAACTGAATTAGAAGGATAAAGTACACTCATTAAGCAGTGTACTTTATTTTTGTTTTGTACATTATTTTAGAGTGTTATTTTGTATGTTTTATAGTACATAATATCATCTAATCTAAGGAATTGATTTGTACATTTTTTACTCTAGCAGTCTCAGAAGAAGTGGTTGTTCAATTGTACATTTTAAAAATATGAGCGTATCTTGCGTAAGAGCATGCTTTATATTTATATTTTATTGATGGTATAATTAGAAGGCAGATTTTTCGGAATTATTACTAGAGATGATTAACGATACTTTAAATCAATTAGTAGCCAATGCCAAGAGTGTAATGTACGAAAATACACTTTTGTTCAGATGTGAGGAAGCTGAAATAGTCGCAAGAATAAATCAAGAATGGTTCAAACCCTTCGCAGCCTCAGAGACAATGTATATGATGGTTTTTGAAGCTATAGAAGCTATAAAGGATTACTCTGATGCAGTTAATAATAATTAACAGCCCTCAATCAGATCTCCCAGTATATACGCTGGTTGAATACAAAAAAGCCCCAATAAATTTGGAGCTTCATTTAGAGTACCCATCACTAAGGCACTCACGCCGTCTCGGCAATTCAATTATATGAACATTATATCAGTATCGTATAATATTGTCAACACTTTTATTGCACTCTTTTTAGAAAATTTTTGTTAATTTTCCATTTTAACTGAATAATATTTTTCAAAAAATATATTAAAAATATTTTTCTGATTCTTCTAACATCGAATAAGGTAACCTCGTTTAGTACTTTCAATATATCAAATAAAGCAATTTTCTTTAAATCATTAGAATTATTAATTTTAGGTTTCAGTTTTAGGCGACGAACTAAATTAGTATTTAGGATCAAATTTTCAGGAGTTCGAATTCGAGAAATTAGACCATAGTGTGCAACACAATGTCTAGCTTCTCTCATTATTTCAAGATAATTTATAAACTCTTCTTTCTTAGAAGATGGACTCCCTACAAAACCTAAATCTTTCATAATATTATTTTGAATAGTAGAGTCTAGACCTAAAAATAGTACAATCAAATCATTTAGCATCAAAGTGTTAATAACTACCCATATAGGTGGATATTCATATTTTGCTACATATGGGTACTTAAATTTGCAGTAATCGCTGTAACTTAAACTAATAAAGTCTCCAGTGCATCCGTTCATTCTAAAATTTGTTAATTGTTGATTATTAGACAAGTTTTGCAAAGCTGAAGACTGTGCTGAATCAACTACAAATTTTCCTTTGAATCTGTTTTTTTCGACACCTCTAAATTTTCCTCTAAATTCTCCATCAAAAAATAATATCTGATTACCTAATCTACTATGATAAGTACAAGTACCAGTGAAATCGACATTATGCGCAAAAACGTCTTTCTGGACATATTTTTTAAAAAATTTATGGCTATTGTATACTTCATGTTTTTGAATATCATAGTTATAAAAATAATTAACTAAATGTGCTGGACCAGAATTTTGATTAGGAATAGAATAATGATTAATATCAAGGTAGAAAGTGTTTAAATTTGAAGTAATTGTATTAAAATTACCAAAATAAGACTTACTTAAATGATAAGAAATACTAGAACTAAGTGCTAATTCAACTAAAGCTAGTTGCTTATATAATTCCTTAGAAATTTGCTTATCTAGATTATACACTCGTCTAAAATCATTAAAAGAAATATTTTTATGGTAAATTTTAGATTCTTTATCACTCAAAAAAAGTGTTTCAAAACCATTAATAGCATTAAAATAATTATTCTGTTTTATATACTCATCAAATATTGACTCATTGATGCGTTTAAGTCCTCTTTGAGATTGAATTTTTCTTTGATCAGGAATGTCTTTAAAAAGCTTATTTTTCATTTTTGGATATTATTTTTCCTTAACATATTTTACATTTCCTGAAAGGTGCTTCATAAATTAGCACTCTCTCTATCTATATTATATCACATATAACAAACCGAAACAGGATAAAATAATTCAGAATTGAATATAATTGGCTTAAAAATTTTTTTGGTTATACTCTTTATTTTTTGCACTTTAAAAAAACTCATGTAACATCTTTCCGAAAAACTATAATTTTCTTGAAAAATATATGAGTCTATGCTATACTACTAGTAGACTTATTTATGGAGAAAATACATGAAACGTGAGATTTTACTGGAACGAATCGACAAACTAAAACAAATCATGCCCTGGTACGTTCTTGAATACTACCAATCTAAGCTTGCTGTCCCCTATAGTTTTACAACCTTGTACGAATACCTCAAGGAATATGATCGATTTTTCAGCTGGGTTTTAGAGTCTGGTATCTCAAACGCCGATAAAATATCTGATATTTCTTTATATGTCTTGGAAAATATGTCTAAGAAAGACATGGAATCCTTTATCCTTTACCTACGTGAACGTCCTTTGCTGAATGCTAATACAACCAAGCAAGGAGTCTCACAGACAACTATAAATCGGACCTTATCAGCACTTTCTAGTCTTTACAAGTATCTGACCGAGGAGGTTGAAAACGATCAGGGGGAACCTTATTTCTATCGTAATGTAATGAAGAAAGTTTCAACAAAAAAAAAGAAAGAAACACTTGCTGCCAGAGCTGAAAACATCAAGCAAAAACTCTTTTTAGGTGATGAAACAGAAGGTTTTCTAACTTATATTGACCAAGAGTATCCACAACAACTTTCAAATCGCGCTCTCTCATCATTCAACAAAAATAAAGAACGTGATTTGGCCATTATTGCCCTTCTCTTGGCGTCTGGTGTCCGCTTATCTGAAGCTGTTAATCTGGATCTAAGAGATCTCAATCTAAAAATGATGGTTATCGATGTCACTCGAAAAGGGGGGAAACGTGACTCTGTCAATGTCGCTGCCTTTGCAAAACCTTATTTAGAAAATTATCTAGCCATTCGAAATCAACGCTATAAGACGGAAAAAACAGATACAGCCCTCTTTCTAACCTTGTATAGAGGTGTTCCAAATCGTATCGATGCTTCCAGCGTTGAAAAAATGGTTGCTAAGTATTCTGAGGACTTCAAAGTCCGTGTAACACCTCATAAACTACGACATACCCTAGCAACTAGGCTCTATGATGCCACTAAATCGCAAGTTTTGGTCAGTCACCAGCTAGGACATGCCAGCACACAAGTCACTGACCTCTATACCCATATCGTCAATGATGAACAAAAAAATGCCTTGGATAGTTTATAAAATACATAAAATAAATTATGTAAAATATATATCAAGAAAAGAAGATGGTCCTACAACCAACTTCTTTTTTCTTTTTATCCAACTACTGCTTCAGCGATTTCTTCACGGCTAATACCAGCGAAGTAGCGTGTGATATCAATAGTTTCTAGAGCTTTAAGGACATCTTCGCGTTCATATTTCACTCCACGAAGGACATCTTCTACTGCAGCAACGTCTTCAATACCAAAGAAATCCCCATAAATCTTGATGTCTTGGATTTTTGATTCAGTAACATTAGCAAAGACTTCAATCTTACCACTGGTGAATTTTGTTCCACGACGGACGTTAAATTCAGGTGATTTACCATAGTTCCAGTCCCAAGTACCAAACTTAGTATCCTTGATGTGATTAATTTCAGCCAATTCTTTCTCAGAAAAAACGTATTCTGTCATCTCTGGATACTCTTTTTTCATGTATTCCAAGAGTAAGTCACGGAATTCTTCGACTGTGATTTTTTCTGGTAATTCATTGATAATATTGGTCACACGAGCACGAACCGATTTCACACCTTTTGATTCAAATTTATCTTTTGAAACCTTAAGGGCATTTGCGAGGACTGACAAATCAACGTCAAAGAGCAAGCAACCGTGGTGCATGATACGGCCATTGATATAGGCTTGGGCATTGCCACAGAATTTCTTGCCATCAATCTCAAGATCATTACGACCTGTGAACTCAGCTTTAACCCCAAGTTGAGCCAAAGTATTGATAACTGGAGTTGAGAAGCTCTTAAAGTCAAAAGCCTTGTTTTCATCTTCTTTTGAAATGATCGTGTAGTTGAGGTTATTTAAATCGTGGTAAACAGCTCCACCACCACTGATACGGCGGACCACCTCAATACCATTTTCTCGAACATAATCACGGTTGATTTCTTCGATAGTGTTCTGGTGACGACCAACAATGATAGATGGCTTATTAATCCAAAGTAGGAAGATTTGATCCTCATCCAAAAGGTGTTTAAAGGCGTATTCTTCCAAGGCAATATTAAAGGCAGTGTCGTTTGAATGATTGATAATGTATTTCATGATATCCCTTTATACGATAGAGACTGGAAAGATATTTTCCAGTCTAGTCTATCTTTCTTTTATTTTTTCTTAGGTGAATGGATAGCCATTCCTAAAACATCCGCAAATGCTTCGTACATCACTTCAGAGTAGGTTGGGTGTCCGTGGATAGTCTTCAACATTTCTTCAACAGTGATTTCCATTTCGATAATGCTCGATGCTTCATTGATCAATTCTGCAGCTGCAGGACCGATGATATGAACACCAAGGATTTCTCCATATTTCTTATCTGCAATGACTTTTACGAAACCTTGAGCAGCATCTGAGGCAATAGCACGACCGTTAGCAGCAAAGTTGAACTTACCGATGGCAACATCGTATTTCTCACGGGCTTGTTCTTCAGTCAAACCTACTGCTGCTACTTCAGGAAGAGTGTAGATAGCTGCAGGAGTCAGATTCAATTTGGCAACAGCGTGATTTCCTTTAAGGGCGTTTTCAGCGGCAACTTCACCCATACGGAAGGCAGCGTGAGCCAACATCTTAGTACCGTTGATGTCACCTGGTGCGTAGATACCTGAAACAGAAGTTTCCATGTATTCGTTGACCTTGATACGACCACGGTCCAATTCAAACTCAACTTCGCCAATACCTTCAAGGTCTGGCACACGACCGATTGAAAGGAGAGCTTTGCTTGCGATGATATCGTCTTTTCCTTCAACCTTGATACGAAGTTGACCATTTTCCTCGATGATTTCTTGGAGTTTAGTGTCAGTTAAGATGGTCATTCCTTTACGCTCAAGGATCAAGCGAAGGTTCTTAGAAACTTCAGCGTCCATAGCTGGGACGATACGGTCCATCATTTCGACAACAGTCACTTTTGAACCAAATGTCATGAAGGCCTGACCGAGTTCGATACCGACAACACCACCACCGATGATAACAAGGTTTTCTGGAACTTCGTTCATTTCAAGAATGTCGTCACTAGTCATGACAAGTGAAGATTCCATACCAGGAACGTTGATTTTGCTGACTTTTGAACCACCAGCAAGGATGATTTTCTTGGTTTCAAGCAATTCAGAACCATTTACCAAGACATTCTTGTCTTTAGTAATAGTACCGATACCCTTATGAACAGTAACTCCGTAGCTACGAAGAAGTCCAGCAACTCCACCAACCAAAGTATTGACAACCTTAGACTTGGTTTCAAGTAGTTTGTCCATATCTACAGTGAAGTTTGGATTTTCGATTACGATACCACGGTTTGCTGCATGGCCAATGTTTTCGATGATTTCAGCGTTGTGAAGGTAGGTTTTAGTTGGGATACATCCACGGTTCAAGCAGGTTCCACCGAGTTCAGATTTCTCAACAAGGGCAACCTTCCCACCGAGTTGGGCAGCTTTAATGGCTGCAACATAACCAGCAGGACCTCCACCAATCACAACGATATCAAAAGCATCATCGCTCTTACCATCATCGTTTGAAGCACTTGCTGTAGGTACAGGGCTAGCTTCTGGCGCTGCTGCTCCAGCTGTTGGGATATTTTCCCCTTCTTCGCCAAGGTAACCGATAACTTCCGTTACAGGGACTGTTTCACCGTCCCCTTTGAGGATAGCAATCAAGTACCCATCTTCTTCGGCTTCCAATTCCATGCTGACTTTATCAGTCATGATTTCCAAAAGGATTTCTCCTTCTTTTACAAATTCTCCGACTTTTTTATTCCATTGGACGATTTGTCCTTCTGTCATATCCACGCCGGCTTTTGGCATAATTACTTCTAAGGCCATGTCTTCCTTCCTTTATCTATATCTTAAAAATGAATACTCTTGTACTTAAATCAACATTGAGATTGGATTTTCAATCAATTCTTTCAAGTCTTTCATAAACTTAGCACCAGCCATACCATCTACGACACGGTGGTCAATGGTTAATCCTAGGCTCATGATAGGGCGAATCACAATTTCACCATTGACGACAACTGGCTTCTCAATTGTCGAGCTCACACCAAGAATAGCTGAGTTTGGTTGGTTGATGATCGGACCAAAGGACTCAACGCCAAACATTCCCAAGTTACTGATTGTGAAGGTTGAATTTTGCAGTTCGCTTGGAGCCAATTTACCATCCAAGGTACGGCCAATGACGTCTTTGAAGGCTACAACCAACTCTGACAAGCTCATTTTTTCAGCATTGTAAACAACAGGTGTCATCAATCCATTATCCATCCCAACTGCCATGGCAAGGTTGACGTAATTATGAGTGATAATAGTCTTGCCATCTTCTGTCAATGAAGCATTGATGTAAGGGTGTTTCATCAAGGTTTTCACAACAGCAAGTGAAAGAAGGTCTGTTACAGTAGTCTTCTTCCCAGTTGCTTCCATAATTGGCTCAAGAACCTTCTTACGAAGAGCCAACATTTCAGTCATATCAACTTCATAGTTGAGAGTGAAGGTTGGCGCAGTTAGGTATGATTCAACCATACGTTGGGCGATAACCTTACGCATTGGTGTCATTGGAATACGCTCAATTTCACCATAAGGAGTGATATTATCAGGAACTTCTTCCACTTTTTCAATCTGAGCAGGAGACTTGATAGTATCGTTTTCGATATTTTCAGGAAGTAAGGCCAAAACGTCCTTCTTCATGATCTTACCACGGTGACCTGTTCCTTGGATTTCCTGCCAAGCAATGTTATGTTCGAGGGCAATTCGTTTTGCAAGTGGCGAAATGCGAACCACATTTGTGTCTTTATAAGTTTCCACGTCTTCTTTGTGGACACGACCGTTTGCACCTGAGCCAGAAACGTCGTAGAGGTTGATCCCTAAATCATCCGCTAACTTTCTAGCTGCAGGAGTCGCTCTTAGCTTGTCATCAGCCATGACCTCTCCAATTTCTATTTATGATATTAAGCGCGCAGAGAGCTCTGTACCTAAAAGATACAAAGTTTCTCGTCTGTTTTATTTTGTTTACATAACTTATATTATGTAGTTCTATTCTTTATTATAAGTCTTACGGATTGCATCTTTGATGCTTTCAACTGTTGGTATCATTGCATTTTCTAGGTTTTGCGCGTAAGGCATTGGCACATCTTCTCCTGCGCAACGGCGGATTGGTGCGTCTAGATAATCAAATGCTTCTGATTCTGAAATAATAGCTGAAATCTCTCCGATATAGCCACTTGTTTTGTGGGCATCGTTGACTAGAACAACCTTACCAGTCTTCTTCACTGAGTTAATGATAATATTCTTATCAAGCGGAACGAGGGTACGTGGATCCACGATTTCAACAGAAATTCCTTCTTCTGCTAATTCTTCAGCAGCTTGAACCACACGGCGAAGCATTTTCCCGTAAGTAACAACTGTTACATCTGTACCTTCACGTTTGATTTCCCCAACTCCAAGTGGGATTGTGTAGTCTGGATCAACTGGAACTTCCCCTTTTTGGTTAAATTCTGACTTGTACTCAAGAATGATAACAGGGTTATTATCACGGATAGAAGACTTGAGCAGTCCTTTCATGTCCGCAGGCGTACCTGGAGCTACAACCTTAAGTCCAGGGATGTGTGTGAACCAAGACTCTAGTGATTGAGAGTGCTGTGCGGCAGAGCCAACTCCATTACCAGCTGCACATCGAACAGTCATTGGAACCTGACCTTTACCACCAAACATGTAACGTGTTTTAGCAGCTTGGTTGACGATATTGTCCATGGCAATAACCGAGAAGTCCATGAAGGTCATATCAACGATTGGACGAAGTCCTGTCATGGCTGCTCCTGCTGCTGCTCCCGAGATGGCAGCCTCAGAAATCGGACAGTCACGAACACGTTCTGGACCAAATTCTTCAAGCATTCCGACAGAAGTACCGAAGTCTCCTCCGAAGACACCGACGTCTTCTCCCATCAAGAACACATTTTCATCGCGACGCATTTCCTCAGACATAGCAAGGATAATGGTGTCACGGAACGACATTGTTTTTGTTTCCATTTTATCTCTTTCTCCTTAGTCTGCGTAAATATCTTCAAATGCTGATTCAAGCGGTGGGAATGGACTTTCTTCCGCAAATTTAACAGAAGCTTCTACTGCTTCCTTGACTTGCGCTTGGATTTCTTCCAATTCTTCCGCACTTGCAATGTTATTTTCAATAAGGTACTTGCGAAGATTTTCGATTGGGTCTTTTTGTTTCCACAATTCCACTTCTTCACGGGTACGATATTTACCAGGGTCAGATGATGAGTGACCAAGCCAGCGATAAGTTACACTTTCAATCAAGACTGGGCCATTGCCACCACGAACATGGTCTACAGCTTTCTTAAAACCTTCATAAACGTCGATGACATTGTTTCCATCTTCGATGAACATTCCAGGAATTCCGTAAGCAGCACTACGTTGATAGATATGCTCCACATTAGTCATTTTCTTGATATCCGCAGAGATACCATAGCCGTTGTTGATGCAGTAGAAAATGACTGGCAGATTCCAGATAGAAGCCATGTTCACTGCTTCGTGGAAGACACCTTCGTTGGTCGCACCATCTCCAAAGAAGCAGACAACGATTTTTCCGGTATTTTGCATTTGCTGACTGAGGGCTGCACCGACAGCGATTCCCATACCACCACCTACGATACCATTGGCACCGAGGTTACCAGCATCAAGGTCAGCGATATGCATAGAACCACCTTTTCCTTTACAGGTTCCAGTGTATTTCCCAAGGATTTCAGCCATCATTCCATTTAGGTCAATCCCTTTAGCAATAGCTTGCCCGTGACCACGGTGGTTTGAGGTGATTAGATCATCTGGATTGAGAGCCAACATAGCCCCCACGTTAGCGGCTTCCTCTCCAACAGAAAAGTGCGTCATTCCTGGCACTTTCCCTTTCTTTACTAATTGCGCAATTTTTAAGTCCATACGACGGATTTCTTCCATCTTACGGAACATCTCTAGCAAAAGATTTTTATCTAAAGTTGACATCTTCTTGCCTTTCTAACTTTCTTCTTACCTTACTATTTTACCGTTTTTGACAAATACTGTCAAAGTTTTTCTAAAAAAATTTCACAAGATAAAAAAGAAAACCCCATGGAAACAAGGGATTTTCTTATCAATAATATTTTTTCACAAACTTTTTATCGTTTGGATTTTGCTAAAGATTCAAATCTCTTCATAATCACAGTTAAACGCCAACGGTAGAGCGCCCCACTCACAATTAGACTAATAATCAAACCGATCCAGTATGAATAAGCTCCAAAATCTGTTAGGGAATCAAATAGCATAGCCACTGGGAGTGTCACCCCCCAATAGCCGACCAAACCAAGGTAAAAAGGAATAACGGTATCCTTATACCCCCGTAAAATTCCCTGGAGCGGTGCTGCAAAGGTATCTGCTAACTGGAAGAAAAGACTATAAGTCAAAAAGCGCGCTGTCAAATCGATAAATTCTGGGTCGTTACCATAAAGACTAGCCACATTTCCCCTAAAAATGTAAAGGAAGGTTAAGGTGAAGGCCGCAAAAATGAGAGCTGTCCATCTTCCTAGACCAATATAGGTTTTCGCATCATCAAATCGCTTTGCTCCCACTTCATAGGAAACGACAATAGCCATAGCCGATGAAATACTCATAGGAAAGGCGTACATAAGACTTGAAAAGTTCATGGCTGACTGGTGACTAGCGATAATCAAGGACGAGAACTTAGCCATAATCAAGCCAACCACGGAAAAGATAGCCACTTCCGCAAAGACAGTTCCCCCAATAGGCAGACCTAATCGAACTCCTTCCTTAATTTTATCCATATTAAGTGGAATTCGTTTCTCAAGATGTAGAGCCTTGAGCTTCTCCTGCTTAAATAAAACCAGAACAGAAATTCCCAGCAAGACCCAGTAAGCCAAGGAAGTACCTAAACCAGAGCCCGCACCCCCTAATTCTGGAACACCAAAGGCCCCGTAAATCAAGAGATAGTTAAATCCACTATTCAAGGGAAGTAACAAAAGCATGAGGTACATAGACAGTTTGGTTAGCCCTAGAGAATCCAGCAAGGATCGAATGACACTAAAGAGCAACAAGGGGATAATTCCGATAGATAAAAACCAGAGATAACGAACCGCTACTGCTGCCACAGGAGCTTCTAGTCCTATATGATTCAAAACAGGTGGTGCCAGGAAAAGTACTAATCCCAGCAAGACCACGGATAGACCCAAGGCAAGATAAATGAACTGGTAAAAATCAGATGCAACTTCTTCCTTTTTCCCTCTCCCAAGATGGTGACCAATGATGGGTACCAAGGCTGATACAATTCCTGTTAGGAATGTAAAAAAAGGATTCCAGATACTGGTTGCCATAGATACACCAGCCAAGTCCATGGTATTGTATTGACCTGTCATAGTCGTATCAACAAAGGAGGCAGAATAATTGGCAAATTGATAAATCAGGATAGGGAAAAATATCTTTAAAAATAAGATAAACTTATCTTTAAAATGATGGGTTTGGTACATATAAGCTCTCTATTCTTTTTGTTTACAGAGCAGACTCCCACCTAGTTTTGATAGACGATTTGTCCCTTACAGATGGTGTATTTAACCTGCCCTTTTAAGGTTTCACCGATGAATGGTGAATTAGCTGCTTTTGAAGCAAAATGGGAGTCCACAAGACGGTCAGCCTTAACATCAAAAATAGTGATGTCCGCTGGGCCATTCTCAGCCAAGTAACCTGCTTCAAAGTTGTAAAGCTTGGACGGGTTGTATGTCATTTTTTCGAGTAATTCCATCAAGCTTAACTCACCAGCTTCGACCAAATAAGTCAATCCAAGAGATAGAGATGTTTCTAAGCCAGTCATACCAGATGGCGCTTTGGTAATATCTTCGACATTTTTCTCATCTGCATGATGAGGCGCGTGGTCAGTCGCGATAACTGTGATGACACCTGACTTGAGACCTTCAATCACGGCACGACGGTCTGATTCCAAACGAAGCGGTGGATTCATCTTAGCATTGCTACCTTGTGTCAAAAGAAGTGCTTCTGTCTTAGAGAAATGCTGTGGCGCTACTTCTGCTGTGACTTGCGCACCCAAACCTTGAGCAAACTCAACTACTTTAACACTTTCTTCCTTAGACAAATGCTGGATATGGACATGAGCCTTGGTCGCATAGGCAATCATGACATCACGCGCCATCATAGCGTACTCAGCCACCCCAGTCGCACCGCAGATATGGAAATGTTCTTTAGCGATATTTTCATTAAAGCCAAGAACACCGTTCAAACCTGGATCTTCCTCATGAAGACTAATAAAGGTATTAAGCTTTTTAGCTTCCTCCATGGCTTCCTTGACAACTTTACTGCTCTCAAGCGGAATACCGTCATCAGAAAAACCAACAGCTCCAGCTTCTAAGAGTGCTTTAAAGTCAGTCAAATCTTGCCCATTAAAATTCTTAGTAATGGTCGCAACCGTCTTAACATTAATCTTCTCTTTGGAAGCTGACTGGAGAACTTCTTGCAAAGTCTCCACGTCTGAAATGGTTGGACTAGTATTAGCCATCATGACAACCGTTGTAAAACCACCTGCAGCGGCTGCTAGGGCACCAGTATGGATATCCTCCTTGTGGGTCTGACCAGGTTCACGGAAATGAACATGAATATCGACCAAGCCAGGAGCAACTACAAGACCTGTAGCATCTAGAATTTTTGCTCCCTCTTCCTTGACCTCAGGCGCAATTTTGATAATTTTCCCATCTTGAACTAAGACATCACACACTTGATCCAAACCAGACTTGGGATCCATTACACGACCATTTTTGATTAGTAGCATCTGCTTTCTCCTTTATTCATAGAAATCAACTTGGGTATCCAACAATTTATCCCCATCATAAACAAACTTGGCTGAAAAGAAGGGTTTATCCTCTAAAAGCCACTCAACAAAGGTATGGTCACCTTCCCAAGTAGGCTTGCTCAAAACCTCATCATAGGGAACCCATTCTAGCGTTCCCTCATTACAGTCAATCAAGTCACCCTCGAACTCCGTCACCTTAAAAACATAGGTGTACCAGTCTAAATCTGGTGTGAATTCTGGAAAGGTGATCACTCCTTTTAGTACTGGTTTTGCTTTTAGACCAGTTTCTTCTAAAATCTCACGGGCAGCACATTCTTGTGGAGTTTCCCCACGCTCTAACTTTCCACCCACACCAATCCATTTCCCTTCATGAACATCATTGGGTTTCTTATTACGGTGAAGCATGAGCAGTTCTTTCCCGTTATCAATGTAGCAAATCGTCGCTAACTGAGGCATATTTTCTCCTTATCTAAGCCAATCGATTGGCTCTTGTCCTGTCTCTTTTAAGAATGCATTGGCTTTGGAAAAAGGCTTGGAACCCCAAAATCCTCTATAAACCGACAAAGGACTGGGATGGGCTGATTCGATGATCAAGTGATGAGGATTGGTAACTAAGGTCTTCTTCTTGCGTGCATAAGCTCCCCAGAGTACAAAAACGACTGGTCTATCTAGATGATTGACCACCTGAATCACAGCATCAGTAAAGGGCTCCCATATCTGACCAGCATGACCATTGGCCCGCCCAGCCGGAACCGTCAAACAAGCATTAAGAAGCAAGACTCCTTGCTCAGCCCAAGCTGTCAAATCATGAGATTTCTTAACCCCGATATCATCTGACAATTCTTTCAAGATATTTTGTAAGGATGGCGGAGCTGGGATAGAGTCAGGTACAGAAAAACTCAAACCCTGCGCTTGACCTGGCCCGTGATAGGGATCTTGCCCTAGAATCACTACCTTAACTTCTTCAAGCGGTGTTGTCAAGAGAGCCTGAAAAACCTTTTCTTTGGGCGGATAAACAGTCCCCTGAGCATAGACCTGATTCATAAACTGATTGATTTTCCCGAAATAACCCTCAGGTAATTGCTCCTTAATCAAAGCATGCCAAGACGAATGTTCCATAGCCGACTCCTTCGTTTTTACTGCCTCTATTATAGCAAAAAGTGGCTATCTAAACCACTTTTTACAGTTTATCTAAACAATCCAGCAAGTCTTGGTAAGAATGAACTTCGTAAGTCGGCTGGGCTTGTGTGTGATTTTCGAGGTGATGAGGATTGTACCAGATAGTGTCAATCCTAGCATTATTGCCACCTTGAATGTCGGCTGTTAGGGAATCTCCAATCATCAGCGTCTTTTCTTTACTAAATCGAGCAATCTGTTGACCGATTTTTTCATAAAAGAGAGCATCTGGCTTTTGTGTTTGCAACTGTTCAGAGATAAAAACTTGATTGAAATAAGGTGCCAGGCCAGACTGAGCCAAACGCCCTGTCTGAATAGCAGTTATTCCATTTGTCGCAGCATACAAGTCATAATCACGATCGATGAGACTGTCCAAAAGTTCATGAGCGCCTGAAAAAGTTTGCCCCTGCTGGGCTAAGTAAAACTGGTAACGCTGGGCTAGAAAACTACCGTCTTTTTCCTGTCCAAAATGAGCAAATAAACGAGAAAATCGCGTGTTGACCAGCTCTTGTTTACTGATTTTCTTTTGCTCTAAGTCCTTCCAGAGAGCCTTGTTCATAGGAACATAATAGTCTTTATAAGTCTGAATATCTGCAACTCCTTCTTCTTTTAGAAGTTGCGTCAAAGCCACATCCTCAGCAGCATCAAAATCAAGCAAGGTGTGGTCGAGGTCGAAGAGTAGAAATTTGTAGAACAATTTGAGAGTTTTCCTTTCTAAAATAAACAACTTTCACTTCATTCGGTTGTTTAATGTAAAAACTTAAAAGTGGTAAAATATAACAAAAATAATAGTTCCAATTGATTAACCAACCCATACTATTCTAGTCAAGTTTATTTTTATTATAGAAAAACTTCTATAAATTCGAGCAATAGTCAACATAAATACGGAGACTACCCCTATAATAGTTAAAACTGATTTTCCTATCCCTGTTTCAGCATTTATTATGTAAGTGTGAAATAAAGGTGCTAGACCTAGCAAAACATATAAGATGTAGAAAGCTAATTTTATCTCTCCGATACCTGCAAAAAAATGTTTCATTTTAAATATTTTCCTTTGAAGCCCCTAATGTTTAAAAATAATGACTGCTTAAAATTAAACAGCTCTAAAATCTAAATATTTGTCAGAGATAAGCTATACTAAGATTATTTTTTAATCACAACCTTCTTGCTCTTATGGTTTAATTATATTATAACACTATAAAATTTTCAATTTAATTGATACTTACCATTTAATCATATTCGATGAGTTGTATTTTACAGCTTAATATTATTTAGCCTTCTTTTTTAGTTACTTTTTAATTCTCAAATTTCCTTTGTTTATACAACCATAATATTATTGAAAAAGAACTTGAGATTAAAGATTTTCATCCTCTTTTTATTCTGGTAGCATTACACACTCAACTCAACCAATTTATAAAATTCACCTTTCCTATCCATCAAGTTATCAAAAGAACCATCTTCAACAATAACTCCATTTTTCATAAAAAGAATTCTATCGTATTTTTTCAACATGCTCTTATTTAACTTATGCGTAACAACAAGAACCGTCAAATCTTGAATTTCTAAAATTGAATTTTCAATTTCAGTAGTAACTTTATTATCTAAAGACGAGGTAGCCTCATCTAATAATAAGATTGGTGTTTTTCGAATTAAAGCACGCGCAATACTAAGTCTCTGTCTTTCTCCCCCAGATAGATTTGATCCATTCTCGCCACATGAAGTTTGTAGACCTAATTCATTTTCTAAAATATAACTTTCTAAGCCAGACTGCTGTACAGCTTTTTTTATATCATCTTCAGTAAAGGATTGACTAAGGGTAATATTTGCTTTTAAAGTATCATCAAAGATATAAACATCTTGCTGAACAATAGTCATTAAGTTATAAAGGCTCTCTGCTGAAATAGCTTGCAAATCTTGATTATCAATTGAGATATACCCACTTGTTACATCATAGAAACGCAGTAATAGATTGAGTAAAGTTGATTTTCCACTACCTGACATACCTACTATTGCAATTTTCCCCCCCTTTTTGATCTGTAAAGATAAATTATTAAAAATCTTTTCCTCAGCATTAGGGTAGGAAAAATCTACATTTGAAAAAGAAATGACATCATCAAAATATTCTTTCGTTTTACCAGTTTGAAGTTCGATTACATCTTTTACCTCAAATGAATTCAGTGTAGCCTGACCTTCACGTAATTTACTCATTCCCATACCAATTTCATTTAGTGGCATTACTACAAAATTGACTAGTTGAACAATAGCTGTAACACTCCCAATTGTGGTATGCCCACCGAAGACCAGATACATTCCTCCACCAAAGGCTACTAAAAAAACAATCATCCCTGAAAGTTGAGAAATAACATTAGATAAAACATCAAATTTCCCTTTGATGAAATATATCTCATCCAATTTTTCGCTTTCGTTTTTGTAATCTTGACCGATAGCCTCTTTCACATTAAAACTCTTTATAACTAGAAACCCTGCTAAAATATCTTTAACCTTAGCTAAATACTTCTGATCGGCAATCATAGCTCTTTTTTGAAGTGAAGCTGATTTTTGCCCAATAAATCCTGATATCATCATTGGAATAATACTAGCAATGATAACTAATAAGGTCAAAAACCAATTACCTATAAACATGGCTACTAGTGAGAAAATCATTAAGGAAATATTTTTTGAAATATTAAAATATTGGTGCAAATAATCCTGCTCAATTTTCTTCATGTTCTCAGTTAATATTGAAATAAATTTCCCTGATTTTTCCTTAGAAAATTCTCTATAATCCCTATCTAAAATAGATTCAAACACCTTATTTTTGTATCTTGACATAATCTGCCTAACAAGTTTATTTCTTAATCGAAGGGATATAAAATTAAGACTGGCATAGATAAATATTACGATAGCACCTATTAGTATCGCTTGGGTTAGAGCTTCCCTATTTTGGGACATTCCACTATCAATTATAATTTTAATAGAATAAGCAAAAGCAATATTAGTTAAAGGAACTAATATATTAAAAATCATGAAAGTATAAAAAGACTTCTTATGGTACTTTGTCAATTGTTTCATTCCTAATCTACCTCGTAATTCTTAAATTTCATTTAGAAAATGTGACATAAAATATTCTTCTAAGTCAATATTCTCTCTCCTAATCTCTTTCATAGAGACCTGTTCTACAATTTCTCCATTTTTGATAACACCAATTTTATCTGCTATCTGTGAAATTTCCGATAATATATGACTCGATATTAGTATTGTAATTCCATGCTCCTTAGAAAGCGACAACAAAAGATTCCGAATTTCTTGAATTCCTATTGGATCTAAACCATTGATTGGTTCATCTAAAATTAACAATTTAGGTTTTGTTAGAAACGCACGAGCTAAACCAAGCCTTTGCCTCATTCCTAACGAAAACTCTTTTACTTTTTTAGTCGTATTTTTTAATCCGACCATCCTTAAGGCTCTTATTATATCTGATTCGGTAATATTTTTCCTCATATATTGCGCGTGAATTTCCAAAATTTCTTTTGCTGTGAGGTTTTCATAAAAAATTGGTGTTTCAATAACACTTCCAACCTGACTTAGGATTTCTTCTCTGTGTTCTTGTAGATTTTTCCCAAAAATCTCAATACTACCTGATGTAATTGTTGATAAGGATAACATACATTTCATTAACGTTGTTTTTCCAGCACCATTCGGTCCTAAAAAACCATAGATTTCTCCTTCAGCAATTTGAAGGTTGATACCACTTAAAATTTCTTCTTTATCAATTGTTTTAAAAACTTCTTTTACTTCAACAATATTTCTCATTTCTATCTCTCTTTCTATATCTAGCTTTAAATGCAAGGATTTTTCTTCAGGAGTATAAATACCAACTTATACAGCCTCTTCGTTTAAATAAATCATCACAAAATTAGCACTTTCTTTCCATTAAATTTAGCTATACTACTTGATATTAATATCTTTTCTTGAAATAGTATAAATTGAAAATGAAACAATTATTAAACTTATGAAACTAGCAAATATTAAGAAGAATAAGTTATCAACAAAATTATTAGTTAAACTACCTGAACTTACATTCGAAAGTAACGCTGCTAAACCAAGTCCTGAAAGCATTGTTATAGCTATTGAATGCCTAATCATACCTAAAACAAAAGGTAGTATTCCGATTAATACTGTTCCAACCGTAATTCCAGCTAAGTTAATCATTTGATTAGCTATTGGAATATAATTCGATTCGGTTAAAACTGCTACTAATTTAATTAATAATTGAATAACTAAATGTGCAGTAAAATGAGCAATAAATGATATCAGAATTACTGTAAGCATTTTTCCCCATAGTAACTTTATTTTAGAAACAGGGTAGGAAAACAGCTGAAAAATTGTTCTTCGTTTAAATTCATCAATAATAATCGCAGACAATAAATAAGATTCAAAAATCAAAAATGCTGCTTTAGTAAATAAAGATCCAAACAATGATGTTGCAATTGCCCAACTTCCCCATTTATCAGTAATTTTAATATTATTGGCACTCTGTCCAACAAAATCTCCCAGTTTATTATCAGTACCTAACCCCATGATTATGATTCCTGTAATACCTAATATTATCAATATAGTACCCAACCAAGCAAAAAATAATTTTGATTTTGAAACTTTATTTAATTCAATTTTAATAAGCGACAACATAGATTTTTCCTCCAAAAAATTTTGTTAATATTAATTACACTATTCAAAAAGCACTTTACATACTTTCGGTATGTCTAATTCTAAAAAATATACATACTAAAGGTATGTATACTAGAATTTTTAATACCATATCTAGAGTATGGTATTTTTTAAAATATCAATACTTAAAATTTATTTGACACCTTTTAAGTGATCAAATAATTGGAAAATTACTTCCATCATTTCATCAGTAATCAACTGCACTCCCAAACCTTCAAAAGTTAGTTTAATGAACTTCATTTTACTCTTTAATTCTTCTACTGAATAAATAGAAATTTGGAACCCAATCCAAATATTCAAAGTTAAAACAATCAAATCAGCTAGCTCTTCAGGATATTCTGTTTTAATTGATTTATCTTTAACACCTTCGAAAATTTTTTCTCTAATCCCTGGTAAAAAATCAGAAAATAAACTTAAATACTGCTCTCCTAACAAACGTGGACTTCTTAGCATAATTGAGACAGAGTATACTAATCTTTGTTGTTCTAAATTAGAGAACGCATCCATCAAAGAATTTTGTATTTTTTCTAATGCAGTATCTCCTCTCCAATTGTAATTTAAAATTTCATGATTATTTTCGCTAATGATTGATTGCAATATTTCATCTTTAGACTCGAAATGATGATAAATAACACCTTTCGTCAATCCACCTAACCCATCGATTATATCTTGTATTGAAGTATTATCAAATCCTTTTTCTAAAAATAACTCTTTCGAAACTTCTAATATTTTTTTTCTAGTTTCATGTGAGTTTCTATTCCTTGCCATTATAACTCCCTTCTAACATACTAACGGTACGTAATCTCATTATAATGCAAGAAACTAATAATGTCAAGATTCTTTTTATCCCCTATAATTTTCAAAATTCATTGGTAAATCACTATTCTATACAATTGACAGCCCAAATCTTTCAGAATAGAACAATCCTAACTATCGAACACCCTAACATCATAAATATCTATGCAATTCTAGACCTAGAATTCCTATAAACTAAATGTTTTCGCACTATTCTAAGCCATTGATTGCCTTAAATTTTAATTTTTGAAGAATTCTAAAGTTAGAATAGTCCCATCACAATCAGTTTTGAATTATTATACTCAATGAAAATCAAAGAGCAAACTAGGAAACTAGCCGCAGGCTGTACTTGAGTACGGCAAGGCGACGTTGACGTGGTTTGAATTTGATTTTCGAAGAGTATTAACAATTTAGAAACGCTATGATTCCACTCCTTTTACATTAAAAAGGAACTGCCCAAAGCAATCCCTTTCTGATTTTGAAATCATTTACTTAAAATTTGATAGTTGAGATAATCAATAACTCACCTATAAAAGGAATGATAGGAAGATTCCTTATTTATTGATTTCAAGCTCCGACAACTGTGTTTGAATAACTGACAGTTCTGCACCAGCCTGAAGAAGAGCAGCTGCAGTATAGGCACCTTCTACAATTGGAACCCTGTTGATGATGATACTTTTATCACTGAAATCAGCCACCATTTCTAAGTTCATTTTAGCAGAACCTAGGTCAAAAAAGGCTAATAAAGTATCTGCTGGATTTTCGGAAACAACCCTATCTACTTGATCAAAACTTGTACCAATTCCTCCATCTTCGATGCCTCCTACATAAGTAATCGGAACATCTTTAGCTACTTCACTAATCAGTTCAACGACACCTTCTGCAATGTGTTTGGAATGTGAAACGATAACAAGACCAATACTTCCCATTAAACCACCCCAGTTTCTAAAAGAGCAGTAAAGAGTAATCCTGATGAGAATGATCCAGGATCAATATGTCCAAGAGAACGTTCTCCTACATAAGATGCCCTTCCTTTAGTTGCAAGTAAATCTTTGGTAGCATTCACTACCTGATCAATAATCTCTTGAGTCAATTGACCAGCAGACAAGGCAGCAATAACAGGAGTCCAAACGTCAACCATTGTCTTTTCTCCAACTTCTGCTTTTCCACGTTTGATAATCATATCCAAACCGCTTTGTAATATTTCCTCTATTTTCGAATTTGAATCAGCCTTGGCCATGCCCATAAAAGCAGAGCCATACAAGGGACCAGAAGCACCGCCTACCTTGCTCAGTAATTGCATTGAGACAAGTTTAAACACATCACTGCTTGTTTCAAATTGCTTTCCTTCTAAGTTTTCCATAACTGCAGCCATTCCACGCGCCATATTTCCACCGTGGTCTCCATCTCCTATAGGAGTGTCTAACTCACTAAGGTAATCTTTCTGTTCTTGAATCTTTTCATTAAAAAGCTTCATCCATTCAAGAGTTTGTTCAACATTCATGCGACATTTCCTCCTTGAGTTTTACCAAGCTGGTGTAGTAACAGGTGCATTTAGAGCATCCAACCACTCATCATCTGCCAATCGAATCAATGTTAATGACAAGCCGGCCATATCAATTGATGTCATATAGTTTCCAATTTTCTTAAATGTCAACTCAACACCTTTTTCATGGAGTAATTTAGCCACATCATTTGCAAATACGTATTGTTCCATAAGAGGAGTGCTTCCTAAACCATTGATGAGAAGGCCATAGCGTTCTCCAGCTTTAAGTTGGAAACCTTCAGATAATTTTTCAACCAATTCTGAGGCCAATTGTGCTGAAGGTTGCATTTTCTCTTTCTTATATCCCGGTTCACCGTGGATACCAACTCCATATTCAAATTCATCATCTTCTAGAACAAATCCTGGTTTCCCAACTTCAGGAACAGTTGCTCCAGACAAGGCCAGCCCAATTGTTTTAATTTCTAAGACAAGTTTATCGGCCAAGTCCTTCATTTCAGCTAATGATTTACCAGAACGAGCTGCATCACCCAAAATTTTATGGACTAATATAGTACCTGCAACACCTCGACGCCCTTGGGTATAGAGACTATTTTCAACAGCGATATCATCATCAACCACAACGCTTGCTACATCAATACCTTCCATTTCAGCAAGTTCTTGTGCAATTTCAAAGTTCATAATGTCACCAGAATAGTTCTTGATGACCATGAAAACTCCAGCACCTTCATCAGCCGCCTTAATGGCTTCTAAAATTTGGTCCGGAGTAGGTGAAGTGAAGACTGCTCCACAAATGGCAGCAGACAACATTCCATCTCCTACAAAACCAGCATGACTTGGTTCATGTCCTGAACCTCCACCTGAAATGAGTCCAACTTTTCCTGTCTTTTCTGCCTTTCTAACGATGACATCAAAACCATCTAAGCGTTCTACCAAGTCATCATGCATGAATGACAACCCCTGCAACATTTCATCAACAACCTGTGTCGGTTCATTTATAATTTTTTTCATGAGAAACTCCTTTCGGCATTTACCTTTGTTTTCGCTTTCATTATATATTTTTTATTGCTGGATGATAAGGGACAGATTCTATTATTTGTCCCCTTTTAAACCCGTTTAAAACATTTTTTTGGTAAAATGAAGTAAGTAAAAGAAAGGCTTCCTATGGCATCATCACTTATTACAAAAAAACGGATTGCCAAGGCATTTAGAGACCTATTAGCTACTAGAGAATTTGACAAAATCTCTATTGTAGAGATCATGGAATCAGCTGGCATTCGTAGACAGACCTTTTATAATCACTTTCTTGACAAATATGAACTGCTAGACTGGATATTTGAAAATGACTTAACCGAGTATATCACCAATAACTTGGACTTCATTTCAGGCCAAAAACTATTACAAGAATTATTTTTTTATTTCGAACAAGAGCGTGACTTTTATATTCAACTTTTTGATATTCAAGGGCAAAATAACTTCTATGATCACTTTATCAGCTACTGTCGCTTGCTTGTATCAAAAATTTTAAGAGAATACGGTCAGATTGATATCGATTCATCTGCTTATACTTGTTTTTTGTTAGACTATCATTCACATGCTTTAGCAGAAATCGTGAAGGCTTACGTCAATAAAAAAAGTCCAGTTCCACAACCAGACTTTTTAATCATGACAATTATTGGAAAGAGACCACAATGACATTTATTTCAAATCATAAACAGAAAATTATTTCAAGTTACATTTCGGCAACTGTCAGCAGTCATCCTGAATTAGAAAAACACCCTACCTTACCTTTAGTCTATCAAAAAAATCGCAATCCTCATCAGGTTCCAATATTGTCGGGTGGAGGTTCAGGTCACGAACCTGCTCATATTGGATATGTGGGAGAAGGAATGCTTACTGCTGCTATCTATGGCCAATTATTTACTCCTCCCACAAGAACTGAAATCTTAGAGTCCATTCGTTTTTTAAACAATGGTCACGGTGTCTTCATCATTGTAAAAAATTTCGAAGCAGACATCAAAGAATTTAGCTGGGCCATTAACACTGCTAGAAAAGAAGGAATTAAAGTCGGCTATAGTTTATCACACGATGATATTTCTATTGAACCTCACAATAGATTTCAAATTAGAGGAAGGGGACTTGCAGGGACTATTTTACTTCATAAAGTTCTAGGGTATGCAGCTCAAAATGGTGCCGACATCGAGCAACTAACTGATTTAGGTCATCAGCTTGCTCCCGAAATCGCAACAATTGGCTTTGCAACGAAATCGGCTAGTCTTCCCCAAACCACCCGTCCACTATTTAACTTAGAAGAAGGAAATATTTCTTATGGTATTGGGATACATGGCGAAGAAGGCTATCGTATCGTCCCATTCCAATCATCGGAAATCCTTGCAAATGAAATTATAAGTAAATTAAGATTACACTATCATTGGAAACATGGGGATCAATTTATATTGCTTGTAAATAATCTAGGCACTACCAGCAACTTAGAAATGGGCATATTTATCAATGATCTCCTTCAACTCTTAGAAATTGAAGGAGTCACTATTACTTTTATAAAATCAGGAACATTTATGACCAGTCTAGATATGGCAGGTATATCCGTAACTCTTTGCCCCGTAAAAAATAAACAGTGGTTAGAAGCGCTCAATGCTCCAACGACAGCTTTTGCATGGTAATTTGCTTGTATAACTCAAAAGGGCTACATCACTTGATAGCCCTTTGCTTTTATCTTACTTTTAAAAGAACTCATTCTTTCTATTTCAAATAGTCCATCTATCCTTTACAATTCTTCCGATGAGCTTTGAGTTTTTTCAGAGCCCAATCATAGTGGCTTGACGTGCTACTAACAAAGTAGGAACCTAGACTTGTTCCGCCGGTCCACTTATAGCCACCTTTGGTAAAGAGTTCGTCATTGCTAAAAACTTCTATCAACTCTAAAACCTTCCTATGTGATTGTTCTTGGAGTCTAGTCGCTTCTTCTAAGGAGGTTTTCTGGTGCTTCTTCCAAAAAGCGACATTCATTTCTCCATAAGTTTTCCAAGTATAAGGTTCAGGGAGAAAAGGTCTTTCGTGACCTTCTTGATTAGAATGTACCCAAGTCAAAAGTAACTGCTGCCATTCATAAAGATGGATCAAGACATCCCGTAGATTTTTATCCCTTTTCCAGTGAGCTTCTTTTTTCTTTGAGTCTCTTGAAAAATCAAATGGAGTCTGTAGCTCATCTTCACTTAGTTGGGAGATGAAACGATTGAGCTTTTCATAGTTTTCCTTAGAGGCCAGCATTAGCTCCTCTTTTGTTTTCGGTCTAGGCACAGGAGTACTCCTTTCATATTACTAGTTATTATTAGAGATTTTTTATCCTTTAAATCTCTATAACTTATCCTTTAATTTCTCAACAAAGAGATAGGCTGCTGGACAGGTCAAAGTATTCTTAATCGTCAAATGGTTGATTTGATGGATTTTTTTACGGTCCGTATGGGGAAACTCTCGACAGGCCTTTGGACGAACTTCATAGATGGAACAGAGATTATCTCCTCCTAGAAAGGGACAAGGCATGGATTTAAAAACCTTATCACCATCTTCATCTACCTGCAGAAACTCCGCTTCAAAAGCTGGTAATTTCATCTTAAAGTACTTAGCAATACGAGTGATGTCTGCTTCCTTGAAGTCAGGTCCCAATGTCTTGCAACAGTTAGCACAGGCGGTACAATCAATCTCTGCAAAGACTTCTTCATGAATCTGCTGAGCTATCTTATCAAGATTTTTTGGTGGCTTTTTCTTTAAATTTGCTAAAACTTTTCGATGCTCCTTCTGCTTTTGCAAGGCTAGCTGGTGGTAATACTCAATATCAATTTCTTTAGACATGATTTCTCTCTTATTCTATTTGTTTCTCCTATTATATCATGCCTCTTCATCATTGAAAAGTGGACTTCACAAGACTATACTATTCCCGAATGTATCAAAAAACCTTGCAACTAGGTTACAAGGTTAATGACATTAATCAAAGTTAACGTATTCTTTTTGAAGTTCAAGGACTTCTTCCATTGTTGAACACTCTGTAAGGGCACGGTTAGCGTACTCTTCCATCTTAGCAGTGTCCAATTTCTTCATCAAGCTACGTGTACGAAGTACAGATGTTGCTGACATAGAGAACTCATCCAAGCCCATTCCGACAAGAAGTGGAACAGCTTTTTGGTCACCAGCCATCTCACCACACATACCAGCCCATTTACCTTCAGCGTGAGCTGCCTTGATAACGTTGTTGATCAAGCGAAGGATTGATGGGTTATATGGTTGGTAAAGGTATGAAACTTGCTCGTTCATACGGTCTGCTGCCATTGTGTATTGGATCAAGTCGTTTGTACCAATTGAGAAGAAGTCAACTTCTTTAGCAAATTGGTCTGCAAGCATCGCTGCTGCAGGGATTTCAATCATGATACCAACTTGGATATCATCCGCAACTGCAACTCCTTCAGCAAGAAGGTTTGCTTTTTCTTCATCAAAGACTGCTTTAGCTGCACGGAATTCTTTCAATAGGGCAACCATTGGGAACATGATACGCAATTGACCATGAACAGAAGCACGAAGAAGGGCACGGATCTGTGTACGGAACATTGCATCTCCAGTTTCAGAAATAGAGATACGAAGGGCACGGAATCCAAGGAATGGGTTCATTTCGTGTGGCATATCGAAGTAAGGAAGTTCCTTATCTCCGCCGATATCCATTGTACGAACGACAACTGGTTTACCATTCATTCCTTCAAGAACAGCTTTGTATGCTTCATACTGCTCATCTTCTGTTGGGAAGTCTTGAGAATCCATGTACAAGAACTCTGTACGGTAAAGTCCAACAGCTTCTGCACCGTTGTTGTTAACACCTTCAACGTCTTTTGGAGTACCGATGTTAGCAGCCAACTCGAAGTGTTTACCGTCAGCAGTCACTGTTTGAGCATCTTTCAAAAGTGCCCATTCAGCTTTTTGTTTAGCATAAGCTTCACCAGCTGCTTTAAATTCTGCTGCTTGTTCATCTGTTGGGTTGATAATGACTTCACCAGTGATTCCGTTAACGGCAAGGATATCACCGTCTTTCACTACTTCAGTGATGTTATTTGTTCCCAATACAGCTGCAATTTCAAGTGTACGTGCCATGATAGCTGAGTGGCTTGTACGTCCACCGATGTTTGTTACAAAAGCTTTTACAAAGTTTTTGTCCAATTGAGCTGTATCAGATGGTGTCAAGTCATGCGCAATCACGATTACTTCTTCATTGATAGAAGCTGGATTTGGCAATTTTTTACCAAGAAGGTTTGCCAATACACGTTTTGTCACGTCGCGGATATCCGCTGCACGTTCTTGCATGTATGGGTTATCTTCCATGCCTTCAAAGATCGTGATGAACATGTCAGTCACTTCTTTAAGACCTGCTTCAGCATTGACTTTCTTAGCACGGATTGTTTCTTTAATCTGACCAATCAATTCTGGGTCAGCAAGAACCATCAAATGAGCGTCAAAAACTTGAGCCGCTTCTTCACCAAGCGTACCTACAGCTTTCTCACGGATAAGAGAAAGCTCGTTTTGAGAAGCTTCAAGAGCTACATCCAAACGAGCCTCTTCTGCGTTTGTATCTTCGACTGAAACAGTATCGAATGACAAATTCGGTTGAACGAGTAGATATGCTTTTGCAACGGCAACACCGTCAGATGCTGCGATTCCTTTAAGCATTTCTGTCATCTTCCTTATGCCAATCCTTCTTTTTCCATTGTTTCTGAGATTGCAGCGATAGCATCATCTGCATCTGCACCTTCAGCTGAGATAGTTACGTCAGCACCTTGGCCAACACCAAGACTCATAACACCCATGATTGATTTAAGGTTAACTGATTTACCTTTGTACTCAAGAGTGATATCTGAAGCAAATTTGCTTGCAGTTTGTACCAACAATGTTGCTGGACGTGCGTGAATACCTGTTTCTGCCACTACGTGGAAATCTTTAGAAGCCATAGTTTGACTCTCCTTTTGTTCTTTCTTTTTTGAGTTATATGTGATAACCCTTACAATTTGGTATTATATCATCTTCTAGGATTTTTTTCAAGCATTTTATGGGATTTATTCGATTTCCTTTCAGATAACTTGCTGAAAATCTTCTATTCTAGATAACAAAACACAGGATATAGTTTTCCAAAAAACTACTTCTAGGATAATCATCACTATTTTACAAAGCAAACACTACATATTGTGTTTTGTGACCTTGAGCAGAAAAATAGACCACTATATTTAGTTTCAAATTATTGACAAAAATTTATTTTCTGATATACTAAAAAAGTAATCTATTTTGAAAGAGGAGTTACACAATGGTAACCGTTTATTCTAAAAACAACTGTGTCCAATGTAAGATGACCAAACGTTTCTTGGACAGTAATAATGTCGCTTATCGTGAAATCAATCTTGATGAGCAACCTGAGTACATCGATCAAGTTAAAGAGCTCGGTTTCAGCGCAGCTCCTGTTATCCAAACACCAACTGAAGTCTTTTCAGGTTTCCAACCAGGAAAGTTGAAACAATTAGCATAATCTTAGTACATCATCCAGAAGAAACTGCTTCTAGGGCTAACTTAGAAGCCTTTCTTTTGTAATTAGATAAGGGAAATTTTATGGGATTAAAACATCTTGAAGACGTGACTTACTTCCGTCTCAACAACGAAATCAACCGTCCTGTCAATGGACAAATCATGCTTCATAAAGATAAGGAAGCCTTGGATGCCTTCTTTAAAGAAAATGTAGTTCCAAACACTATGGTTTTTGATTCAATCAAAGATAAAATCAACTACCTCATTGAACACAACTACATCGAAACAGCCTTTATCAAGAAATACCGTCCAGAATTTTTGGAAGAATTAGCTCAATTTATCAAAGACCAAAACTTCCAATTCAAGTCTTTCATGGCAGCTTATAAGTTTTACAATCAATATGCCTTAAAGACTAACGACGGTGAATACTATCTTGAAAGCATGGAAGACCGTGTCTTCTTTAACGCCCTTTATTTTGCTGATGGTGATGAAGCTGTTGCGATTGATATTGCCAATGAAATCATCCACCAACGCTATCAACCTGCTACTCCTTCCTTCTTGAATGCTGGACGTGCTCGCCGTGGGGAGTTGGTATCTTGCTTCCTGATCCAAGTAACTGATGATATGAACTCTATCGGACGTTCTATCAACTCAGCTCTTCAACTTTCACGTATCGGTGGTGGTGTGGGAATTACCCTCAGCAACCTTCGTGAAGCTGGTGCACCTATCAAAGGCTATGAAGGAGCTGCTTCAGGTGTCGTTCCAGTTATGAAGCTTTTCGAAGATAGCTTCTCTTACTCAAACCAATTGGGTCAACGTCAAGGTGCCGGTGTTGTTTACCTCAATGTCTTCCACCCAGATATCATCGCCTTTCTTTCAACTAAGAAAGAAAACGCCGATGAAAAAGTTCGTGTAAAGACCCTTTCACTTGGTGTTGTAGTACCCGATAAATTCTACGAATTAGCACGTAAAAATGAAGAAATGTATCTCTTCAGTCCATACTCAGTAGAGCTTGAATACGGTGTGCCATTTAACTACATCGACATCACTGAAAAATACGATGAGCTAGTCGCAAATCCAAATATCCGCAAGACAAAAATCAAGGCGCGTGATTTGGAAACTGAAATCTCTAAATTGCAACAAGAGTCTGGCTACCCTTATGTAGTCAACATTGATACGGCTAACCGTGCAAACCCTGTTGATGGTAAGATTATCATGAGTAACTTGTGTTCTGAGATTCTTCAAGTTCAAGAACCAAGCTTGATCAACGATGCTCAAGAATTCCTTCAAATGGGAACGGACGTTTCATGTAACCTTGGTTCAACCAACGTAGTCAACATGATGACTTCACCTGACTTTGGTCGTTCTATCCGTGCTATGGTTCGTGCCCTTACTTTCGTTACAGATAGTTCACACATCGTAGCTGTTCCTACCATCGACCACGGAAATAGCCAAGCTCATACCTTTGGTCTTGGTGCCATGGGACTTCACAGCTACCTTGCCCAACAATTGATTGAATATGGGTCACCTGAGTCTGTTGAGTTTGCTAGCATCTACTTTATGCTTATGAACTACTGGACTTTAGTTGAGTCAAACAATATTGCGCGTGAACGTGGTATCACCTTCCACAACTTTGAAAAATCAGACTATGCTAACGGAAGCTACTTCGACAAGTATGTGACAGGCGAATTTGTTCCAAAATCAGACCGTGTTAAAGAACTTTTCAAAGATATCTTTATCCCAAGTGCTGCTGACTGGGCTGAACTTCGCGACAAGGTTCAAGCAGATGGACTTTACCACCAAAACCGTCTAGCTGTTGCCCCAAATGGTTCTATCAGTTACATCAATGACGTTTCTGCTTCTATTCACCCGATTACACAACGTATCGAAGAACGTCAAGAAAAGAAAATCGGGAAAATCTACTACCCTGCTGCTGGCTTGTCAACAGAAACCATTCCTTACTACACTTCTGCTTACGACATGGATATGCGTAAGGTGATTGATGTCTATGCTGCTGCAACTGAGCACGTGGACCAAGGACTTTCACTCACTCTCTTCATGCGTAGTGACATTCCAAAAGGTCTTTACGAATGGAAGAAGGAAAATAAGCAAACGACACGTGACTTGTCTATCCTTCGTAACTATGCCTTTAACAAGGGAATCAAGTCTATCTACTACGTCCGTACCTTTACAGATGATGGTGGAGAAGTCGGTGCCAACCAATGTGAAAGCTGTGTGATTTAATCTTTGCTTGAGGAAACTACTTTTTCTCAAATTAGTGATTCATTCACCCTGCTAAACTAAACTGGAATAAGCACCTATACTATGGAAAAACACAAAAGTCGGACTTCCGACTTTTTGTGCGATACTCCTCTAGAATTATGATAAAATAGAAGTAATTGTGAGTTCGCAATACTAAACACAGAAAGAGATTTCAAAATGGAAACTTACTACAAAGCCATTAACTGGAATGCCATCGAAGATGTCATCGACAAATCAACTTGGGAAAAACTGACGGAGCAATTCTGGCTTGATACACGTATTCCTTTGTCAAATGACTTGGATGACTGGAGAAAGCTATCAAATGTAGAAAAAGACTTGGTTGGAAAAGTCTTTGGTGGTTTAACCCTTCTCGACACTATGCAATCTGAAACTGGGGTTCAAGCCCTTCGCGCAGACATCCGTACACCACATGAGGAAGCTGTTTTCAATAACATCCAATTTATGGAATCTGTCCACGCTAAATCTTACTCATCAATCTTTTCTACCTTGAATACTAAGGCTGAGATTGAAGAAATTTTCGAATGGACCAATACCAATCCTTACCTACAAAAGAAGGCTGAGATCGTCAACGAAATCTACCTAAACGGTAGCCCACTTGAAAAGAAAGTTGCCAGCGTCTTCCTTGAAACTTTCCTCTTCTACTCTGGTTTCTTCACTCCCCTCTACTATCTCGGTAACAACAAGCTAGCCAACGTTGCGGAAATCATTAAATTAATCATTCGTGATGAGTCTGTTCACGGAACCTACATCGGATATAAATTCCAACTCGGTTTCAATGAATTACCTGAGGAAGAGCAAGAAAAACTCAAAGAATGGATGTACGACCTGCTCTACACTCTTTATGAAAACGAAGAAGGCTATACAGAAAGCCTCTATGACGGTGTTGGTTGGACGGAAGAAGTTAAAACCTTCCTTCGCTACAATGCCAACAAGGCACTCATGAACCTGGGGCAAGATCCACTCTTCCCAGACTCAGCAGATGATGTCAACCCAATCGTTATGAACGGTATTTCAACAGGAACTTCCAACCACGACTTCTTCTCTCAAGTCGGAAATGGTTACCTCCTTGGTGAAGTTGAAGCCATGCAAGACGATGACTACAACTACGGTTTGGACTAAGGTCATCTATTTTATAAGTGATAAAAAGATCATGGTTTGTTTAAAACAACCATGATGTTTTTGTTTTTGTTTTCTTTTGTTTTTTAAATTGATTGATTGAATACTTTATGATAAAATAGTAATAGAAATAGAGGTGATAACGATGTTAAAGCAGGAAAAACTAGATAATATTCTAGAAACGGTAAATACAAAAGGAACTATTACTGTAAAAGAAATCATGACTCGCTTGGATGTATCAGATATGACTGCTAGACGCTACTTGCAAGAGTTAGCAGACAAGGATTTACTTGTTCGGGTGCACGGGGGAGCTGAGAAAATTCGCACAGGTTCTATTTTAAACAATGAACGTTCCAATATTGAAAAACAAAGCTTACAGATTGCAGAAAAACAAGAAATCAGCCGTTTTGCAGGCCATTTAATTGATGAGGGTGAAACCATTTTTATTGGTCCAGGGACAACCTTGGAATCTTTTGCCCGTGAACTTCCAATTGATAATATTCGTGTTGTAACAAACAGTTTACCAGTCTTTCTCATCTTAAACGAACGAAAACTAACAGATTTGATTTTAATAGGTGGAAACTATCGCTCTATCACTGGAGCCTTTGTCGGAACACTAACCTTGCAAAACTTGGCCAATTTGCAATTTTCTAAAGCCTTCGTTAGCTGTAATGGTATTCAGGACAATGCGATTGCGACCTTTAGTGAAGAGGAAGGTGAATCTCAACGCATAGCCCTCAATAATTCCAATAAAAAATACTTACTAGCTGACCATAGTAAGTTCAATAAATTTGATTTCTATACCTTCTACAATATCTCTGATATTGATACCATCGTTTCAGATTCTAAACTGAGCAAAGAAACGTTTGAACAACTTTCAAAACAAACAAAAATTATTCTTTCTAAACCATAAGACTGAGGATTGATAAAATATAAAATGCGTCATATCAAGAAAATAAAAATCTTGATATGACGCATTTTTTGATGAAGATTTTTACAAAGAGTTTCCTAGATTCTTTATGATTGTTGAAACGGCATAAAATCTGAATCAAAGGAGATATTATCCCGTTCTTCAGGACTGATAAAATTTAAAAAGATATTTTTAAATTCTTCCAGCTCATAGTCTGAATGGCAAATCCATTCTTTACCGGTAGAGACATACCATTTCCCAAGATTTTTCAGCTCCTCATTAGTCAAACAAGGTATTTGAGAACATTTTTCGAAATTTATAATATAAACTTTTTCATAAATAGATTGGATAAAATCTTTGAACATCTTTTTGCCTCACTAAAATTCTATATCTAATTAGTAATTCTACTACTCAATCACTTGAGTTTCTGCTACTTTCTTGTACCAGTGAGCTGATTTCTTAGGATAACGTTCTTGTGTTTCAAAGTCTACATAAAAGAGACCGTAGCGTTTTTCATAACCGTTTGACCATGAGAAGACATCCATTAATGACCAAATGAAGTAACCTTTTACATTCGCTCCATCTGCAATAGCATCAGACAAGACTTCCAAGTGTTGTTTCACGTAATCAATACGGCCATCATCGTAAACAGTGTTATCGACGAACTCATCTTTATAACCAAGTCCATTTTCAGTGATGTAAATCTTCTTGTAGTTAGGATAATCTTTCTTCACTCGCATGATTTGATCATACAAACCTTGAGGGTAGATAATCCAATCCCAATCCGTACGTGGTACATAGTCAGAAGCTACACGACGACCAACACCTTTAATTTGGTATTTAGAGCTTCCTTTTTCACCCTTACCATTATGGATGATTTCAGTTTCTCCATCAAAGGCTTCCATCCAGTCACTCATATAGTAGTTGATTCCTAGAAAATCATTCAAGTCTTTTGCAGCTTCTAATGCTGTAAAATCTTCTTCACGAAGATCCAAGCTACCACCATTGGCAGCCAAGATAGCCTCTACCCCTGCCAGGGTCTTTTCAGAGTAGTGACCCAGATAAGTTGCATCCAAGATAAATTTATTATGGATAATGTCCTCCAACTCTGCCGCAATAACATCTGCAGGATTTTCAGGATCTAGAGGATACTTAGTAGGCAGAGCATGAACAACCCCAATTTCACCTTTATAACCTTTCTCTTTGTACAATTTTACTGCACGTGCATGAGACACCATCATATTGTGGTGCGATTGGAAGACTTTGGCAAGATCGTACTGAATACCTGGAGGGAATTTACCAACCAAGTATTGACCATCACCGATTGGTCCAATTTCATTGAATGTTGTCCAATAGTTTACTTCTGGAAATTCTTCAAAACAGAAGGCAGCGTAATCTACAAAGTATTCGATATTTTCACGGTTTAAGAAGTCTCCATTTGAGTGGAGAGCTTCTGGCGTGTCAAAGTGATGAAGAGTTACAAAAGGCTCAACATGACGTTTGTGACACTCTGCAAATAGATTATGATAAAATTCAACACCTTTAGCATTTACTTGGCCGTAACCAGTCGGGAAAATACGTGACCAAGCAATAGAAATTCGAATGCCATTGACACCATACTCTTCTGCCAACTTGAGGTCAACTGGGTATCGATTGTAAAAATCACTGGCTGGTTCTGCAGTGTACCAGTAGTTATCTTCAAGATATTTATCCCACGCTACTGGTCCTTTACCATCAGTATGTGTAGCACCTTCTGCTTGATAGGCAGCTGTTGCGCCGCCGAAAATAAAGTCTTTTGGTAATGATTTTGTCATTTTTTTCACCTATTTCTTGATTTAAATAAAGTAAAAGTGAGAGGAGAGGAGTCAGTGAGCCATCCTTCTCCATCTCACTTCTTGTACCAAGTCACCGAATTGTGACATGAGGAGGTAAAAACGATATCTTTTTACCGACGAATTAATAAGGCGATTAGGAAATTCGCCATAGCGATTTCCGCAACGATAGGAGACTATTTCAGAGTCCCTAGCCTTAATCGAATTGTGACATGAGGAGGTAAAAACGATATCTTTTTACCAACGAATTAACAAGGCGATTAGGAAATTCGCCATAGCGATTTCCGCAACGATAGGAGACTATTTCAGAGTCCCTAGCCTTAATCGAATTGTGACATGAGGAGGTAAAAACGATATCTTTTTACCAACGAATTAACAAGGCGATTAGGAAATTCGCCATAGCGATTTCCGTAACAAGAGGAGACTGTTTCACAGTCCCTATCGTTAATCGAATTGAGCTTGTACAAATGCAAGAGCACCTTTTCCATCACGGGTTAATTTGATGTATTGAGCACCTTCTGTCTTGGCAAGTTTAATACCGAGTTTATCTGTTTCTGCCTTCATATCTTCAAAGTTTGAAGCAACTTGAGGGGCAAGGATAACTAGATCAAACTCTGGTAACATTTCACGGTGAGCACCATAGCCACCTGCTGCTGCTTTCACAGGAACATTGTATTCTGCAGCTGCCTTATTCAAAGCATTTGCAAGGAGACCACTTGTACCTCCACCAGCACAAAGAACTAAGACATTTGTTTCTTTTGTAATTGTATTTTGAGCTGCTTCTACACCTGCTTTTTCAAGAATAGCATCTGCTTTCGCAGTGTTGAAGTTTGCAGCAACTTTTTCTTTCAATTCATCATTAGACTTACCTGAACGCTCTTCTTCTAGAATTTGTTCATCATAGACCTTAAGGAATGGATAATAAATGACTACGTCAACCACAATTAGAAGGACAGCAAGAATGAATGATAGAACTTGGAAATTAGTACCAAGAACTAGACCTAGTGGAGCTGGGGTTGTCCATGGTAGATTAGCAGTAAATGAATTCATTCCAAGTGTTTCAATAAAGAATTTGAAGATCCAAACGTTCGCGATTGGAGCAAAGATAAATGGAATGAAGAAGATTGGGTTCAATACAAGAGGTGCACCAAACAAGATTGGTTCGTTTACACCAAAGAAAGTTGGAACTACTGAAGCACGACCGATTGCACGGTTACGTTTTGATTTTGTTAACCACATGAACATGAATGGAACAACCAGTGTCGCACCAGTACCACCCATGGTAACGATAAACATTTGTGTACCAGAAGTAAGAATCTTGTCAGCGTGCATACCTTGTTGGAGAAGGTTCAAGTTTACTTCGGCATTGGCATATGTAATAGCTGCGATAGCAGGCTCAACGATAGATGGACCATGGATACCAACAAACCAGAAGAAGGCAAAGGCACCAAAGATAATGGTGATACCTAGATAACCATCAGCAGCAGAGAATAATGGTGCAAAGAATTTACCGATTGATTCTGCTACACTAGCACCAACAAAATGACGAGCTAGTAAATCAAGAGCATAAAGTGAAACAACTGAGAGAGTGAATGGAATCACATCTTTAAAGACTTGTGAGATATTTGGTGGAACTTCGTCAGGCATGCGAATAGTGACATTGTTCTTAACACAAATCTTATAGATAGCTACGGTAACAAAGGCAGCAAGGAAGGCTGAAAGCAAACCTTTTGTCCCCAAGAATCCAGTAGCTAGACCATTTTCGATAGGATCAGCTGCTAACATCAACAAACCAACAATCGCTGCTAACAGTGTTGACATATAGTTGATTTGATTGGTTTTCTCCATGCTACGGTTTACTGAGTCAGTCAATGACTTAGCTGTTGTACCAGCTACCAAGAGAGCCAGAATACCCATAGAATAGCTATAAGGTTTCATCAGAAAGGCTACAACTTCATCAGACCATTTAAAGCCCCATGAGTTTGGTACAAAGGCAATCAAGATAAAGATACTTGAGAAGAGAATAACAGGCATACCTGCAATGAAACCATCACGAATAGCACGAAGATAGATATTACGGGATAGTTTCTCAAAGAAAGGCTTTCCTTTCTCGATAAATGCAATTAGTTTGTTCATTATTTAACTCCTCTCTTATAAAGTTCGATTAAGTGGTGCATCAAATCTTTTAACAAGATGGTTGTCATCAAGTGGTCTTGGCCATGCATCATGGTTACACTATAGGCTAAGTCCTCACCAGAAGCTTCCTTAGCCAATAGACTTGTTTGCGCGTGGTGAGCCTCTGCAATGCAAGAACCAGCTTCCTCAACTAAGCTATCTGCTTTCGCAAAATCACCAGCTTCAGCAGCCTTCAAGGCTTCCAATAGTTTTGAACGAGCATCGCCAGCATAGGCTACGATTTCAAAACCTAACAATGTTACTTCTTCTCTATTCATGATAGAATTCTCCTTAGGTATTTTTAATTAAATTTTTATGACAATAAACGTTGGATATGTAGAACTAGATAAACTCGTTCACTTTTATATAAATCAAGACCCGTATGTTGCGTAATCACATCATAGATCTTGGAACCAATCTCGAACGCTTTTGGATAGGATTGTTTAATATGATCTTCCATATCCAGAAGTGATTGGTTATCATCTCTAGATCTGTCTAAATAATCCAAGAAATAATTCAAATGAATCATAAAACGATCATAGAAATGATTATTCTCGTTAGTTCGTTGAATTGCATAACCCTTTAACACTTCTTCAACATTCCTGAGAATTTCTTTCCTCTTATCAATCGACTCCACAAGTTCCACTTCATTTTCACCTTCGGCATTAATGAAATGATAAGCAATCCGAATAATTTCGTCCTCAGGAAAATGATACGCTAACTTCTGACGGTAAATTTCAAATGCTTCATTTGCGATTTGAAAAGCGACAGGATACTTAGTGGAAATATCTGGCAGATTACTATCCTTGTACCTTCCTTGTGCTAGAGCTTGGTAGGAACAGTAAATATGATCTGTCAAGGTTACGTAGAGATACTCTTGAATCGGATAATGATATTTCTTTGATAGCTTATCAATGATTTCATAAGTCACTGTGATAAAATCAAGCGGAACATCTTTGAGGAGAGCCATAAAGTTTTCCCTGGACTCTTCGGTCTTCATCCGAAAGATTTTCTCAACCTGATGTTCAGCAATCAAATCCCCTTTCTTCTTTCCAAATGTAATCCCCTTACCAATCACAATCACTTCTTCTCCTTTATCATTTCTGACAAGCGAGACATTGTGATTCATTGGATTTAGAATTCGATACATGTCAACCTCCTTTTATATCTTAAAGGTATATGAGTACAAAAAATGACCACAAATGAACTAGAAAATCAGCCGATTTCTAATTCACCTGTGATCATGCCTAATATTACTTAGTAACACTCACCTTGTATTAACTTGTGATTTAAGTATAGCACAAGTAAGTTATTTTGTAAACCTTTACATAAAACTTTTTTTAAAATTTTTTTAGATTCATGTTCCTAACCTAGGAGGACTTGCTTACACGCGTTCTTTCCATGAAGTCGCTGTTGTTTGAAGAACTTTATTGAGCTCATCAATGTTTTCAAAACCAGTTGTGCGAAGCCATTCGCGAGCTGCTTCTTCACCATCTTTTATGTAAGCTTCAACTGATCCAGCCCATGTAGCACGGCCACAAAGAACACCGTTAAAGTTTGCACCTGATTCATGAGCAAATACAAGAGTATCTTGGAAGAGTTTAGCTGATACACCTGCACTCAAGTAGATGTAAGGCAAGTTAGTTGCTTCATCTTGAGCTTTGAAGAAGGCTGCTGCTTCTTCACGTGTATAAACTACTTCACCTTCAGCGAAGCCTTCAACATATTTAATGTTAACAGGAACTTCTACTTTCAAGACATCAATGTTAAAGCGTGGGTCTGAGAAGACTTTCATAGCGCCGATAACTTTGTGTGGTTTTACTTTAGCGTATTCTACAGAACCTGCGTCAGCAATTTTTTCATCGTAAGCAAGGATTTCAAGGAAGAATGGGATATCTTCAGCCACACATTCAGAACCGATACGTTCGATGTAAGCTTGTTTTTCTTGGTTGAGTTCGTCTGAGCTATCTACATCATAGTAAAGCAAGAATTTAACTGCATCTGCACCTTCTTCTTTAATACGTTTTGCAGACCAAACATCCAAGCAGTCTGGCAAGCGTTTTGTGCTTGTTGTGTCATAACCTGTTTTTTCATAAGCAAGGAGAAGACCAGCTTTTTCATCAAGAGCTTTAGTTGCTGGAAGTCCATATTCAGGATCAAGAAGCATAGATGAAGCGTATTTAGTCAATTCATCCGCTACCAAAACTTTAAGTTCTTCCATTTGAGCCACTGTCGGTTCTTCTGTTTGGTGTTGAGCCATGAGGCGTTTCAACGCACCACGTTGGTCAAATGCAAGAGCTGAGATGATACCATTTTCATCAGAAAGTTTTTCTAAGCGTGCACGTTTTTGTTCTGTTAAAGCCATTTTATACCTCTTTTACTATTAATTGATCATATAGAGCTTGATAGTTGGCCATGTTGACATGACCAGTCATTTTTTCTTGAGCATTGAGCATACCAAGGACATTTGCCTTGATGAGTAATTCTGCATCCGATTCTTTGTGAAGAAGTCCTGAAGAAATTCCTGCCACAGTAGAGTCTCCAGATCCAACAGGATTTACTACCTGAATTCTAGGAATATCTACCTTGTAGAAAGTGTCACCATGTTTGGCAAAGGCACCGTTGGCACCAAGTGAAACGATAATCCATTCAATACCTGCAAACAAAGGTTCTTGAAGTACTTCTTTTAATTCATCCAAATCCTCAGAAACTTCTCTTCCAAGAAGCTGAGATAATTCCTCATTATTTGGTTTGATGACTGTTGGTTTATGTGGTGATTCAAGAACCTCCTGAAGTGCTGCACCAGAGCAGTCCAAGACAACAGGCTTGCCAGCTTGATTAGCAAGTTCTACCAAGCTCGCATAGTAATCAACTGGAAGACCAGCTGGCAGACTACCTGAGATGGCTACTACTTCAACTGAGTCCAAGAGTTTTTTGAAATGATCCAAAAAGTCTTGACCTTCTTTTTCAAGAACTTCAGGTCCTTTTTCAAGAACTTCTGTTTGATTATCTCCATGAAGAATAGCGATACAGTTACGAGTTTCTCCCTGAATTGAGAAGAAATCTTTCTTTACTTGATCATCGATATTTTCAACCAAAAACTCACCAAGTTTGCCACCCACTAAACCAGTAGCAAGAACAGAATCCCCAAATTCTGAAAGTACTCGGGTAACATTGAGTCCCTTACCACCAGCCGTTTTGGTTACATCCACCACACGATTGACAGTATCAATCTTCAACTCATCCAAGGGATAGGAAATATCAATGGATGGGTTCATTGTGACTGTTAAAATCATATGTCACCTCTTAGTCGTGGTATTCTCCGCGATCCCATTTTTCAAGGAATTCAGTGAAGAAGTTTGCGTCTGTTTGTTGAGCATTGTGACTTTCAAGGTGTTCAATTTTCGCAATCAATTTTTTGTTTTCTTCAGATGGTTTGTATTCAGCATGGATGAAAGCTTCGATGATATCGCACATGAGCAATTCACCAGTAATCTTACCACCAAAACCAATAACGTTGGCGTTCAATTGTTCTTTAGCATAAAGAGCTGTTGTCATATCACGAACCAAGGCAGAACGAACACCTGGAACTTTATTTACAGCATTGTTGATACCAACACCAGTACCACAGATACATACCCCAAGATCAGCTTGACCACTAGTTACAGCTTCCCCTACTTTTTTACCAAAGATTGGGTAGTGAGTACGTGTATGGTCATAAGTACCAAAGTCAATGACTTCATATCCTTTTGATTTCAAAAATTCTGAAACCGCCATTTTTTCATCTGTTACGATGTGGTCACATCCGATTGCAATTCTCATTTTTAACTTACCTTTCTTACTGTAATCTAATTAGCACATTTTGTTCAACATATCAACACGAATCTGGTGACGTCCACCGTCGTATTTACCGTTAACAAATCCTTTAGCAATGTTTTTAGCCAATTCATCACCAACAAGTTGTGCACCCATAGTGATCATACGTGAGTTGTTGTGACCACGAGTCATATAAGCTGAACGTTCGTCAGAAACTTCTGCGGCAACCATTCCTTTGATTTTTGTTGCAACCATGAATGGACCAGCACCATAGGCATCAATCACAATACCAAGATTTTGTTCTTCTTTGTTTACTTCTGCAGCAACAGCAAGAGTCACATCAACAAAGTCTTGACCTTCAGCTGTAACATCCACAACGTGGAAGTTTTCTTTTTCCAAGAAGTCTTTCACAACTTCTTTCAATCTCAAACCTGCAGCATCTGCACCGATAACAATAGACATATTGTATACTCCTTTTTATTTTTCTAGGCTAGTAAAGACTTTTATAGTTAGCAGTTTACCTACAAAAAGCTTTCTAGCAGTTTATTGACAAATTGGATTGAATGAGATGAATGACACCTTATTCAAGTTTAGGAAATCAATTTCCTAGAATAATCTCTCTTTCAAAGAGAATATAACAATTGATTATTTGTTTGTTACAAACATCATTTGTTGCTTACAAACATAATATACTCCTATTTGTCGAAAAAGTCAACAGTTAATGTTTGTTTTTGTGTTTTTTTATCTAAAATATTTCGATATCAAAACCAATTTGATCCACTTGTCCTGGCTCTAAGAGGCGAACATTCTTCTTATCTTCTAGATGATCTCCTTCTTCAAGAGATGTTGACAAGCCTGACCATGGTTCAAAAGCAATTAAAGGGCCCTTATTCAAAGTTGACCAGATAATAAGGTTTGGAAACTCTGCAAAGTGTACTTTCAACCCTTTATCATGTTTACGAGAACGAAGCGCAATTGTTCTAGATTGCAATTCATCTAAGGTAACTGCATCTGTACTAAACAAATCATAGCTGAGATCTACTTCTTTTTGACCTTCTAGCCATGGACTTCTATCTTGGAAATCCAACATACCTGTTTCTGGGAAAGGGTGTGGAACAGAGCAAGTCTCTTCTTTCTCAAACTCTAAATAGTAATCTTCATAGACTTCATCATCAAGTAGAGGACAATTAAATCCTGGATGGCCACCAATAAAGTAAGGCATGACCTTGCTAGTTTCTTTATTAAAAATTTTGTATTGAGTCCGCACTGTCTTTCCAGTAAGGATATAAGTGATTTCTAAGCGGAAATGATAAGGGTAGTTTTGATAACTATTCTCATCGTCTTCAATTGCAAAAGTTACACTATTATCTGTCTGTTCAACTAATTCAAATTCTTTCTTGCGAACCAAACCATGACGAGGAATCTTTCCTTTACTTTCTTGTCCCTTATCATCTATATAAAGTGCTGTATCCTCTCTCAATGAACCACAAATGGGGAAGAGAACAGGAGCTTGTCCACTCCAATAAGTAGCATCTCCTTGCCACAAATACTCAACTCCCTCGGCATCTTTTATAGAAGACAGAGCCCCACCAAAACTGTTAAATTTAACACTTAATTGTTCTGATTTTAATTCAATTACCATTATTTTCTCCGATTTCTTGATAGTTTATAAAAAACTAGGCTGTCGCTCCTAATGGATGTCGACAACCTAGCTTAAACAATTTACATTTTATAGGAGCGCATTATTTTGCTTTTGCTGCGTACTCTTCGTTACGTTTGATCATTTGTTTTCTGTACCAAGCAAAGATACCGATATAGAATACAAGGAAGACTACAGCACCAAGGATTGCTTTGATATCACCTGTTGTAGTGTTACCAATTGTCCAACCAAGAAGTTTTTCGATTGGTCCTTCAAGAGTTGAGTGAGTGATCAATTGAGTTTGACTCACACCTTCTGGGAAGGCACCTACACCTTTAGCAAGTTCTGTTGCAAATGGTGCGATCAGTGTACCTGAAAGAAGGAAGAGTGGCAACAAGAGTGTTCCGAAGATAATCATACGGAGCAATTTACCACGTGTTACAACCAAGAGAGCTGGAGTAACACCCATAGCGATGATACCTGCAAGTGGCAAGATACCATTTCCGACGTTTGAAAGAAGCACTGCTTCAACCAACATGATTGGTGCAAGTACGTTGGCACAAGCCCAAACTTCAGCACGACCAGCGATGAAAGGCCAGTCAAGACCGATGTTGAATTTACGTCCTTGAAGACGTTTAGTAGCAACGTTTGTAATACCTTGTGAAAGTGGTTCTACGGCAGCGATGAACCATGAACCGATAAGTGAGAAGAGTTCCAAAGATACACCGGCCGTCAAACCAAGAGACAACCAACCTTTAATAACTAATTGCCAGTTTGCAGCATCTTCTACACCAGCAACTGGATGTGGAGTACCCATCAAACCGATAACGATACCAAGGATGAAACCGATGAAGAATTTAGATCCCCAGAAACCGATTTTCTTGTTCAATTTAGCAGCATCAAAGTCATATTTATCAAGACCTGGGAAGAATTTTTCAAAAATCTTATCCAAAACCATGATAACTGGGTTCATCATGTAGTTCATGTGAGTTGAAGTCATTGGTGATGAACTTGGTGCATTAAGAAGGTCATCAAATGTAGGTTTCATCAAGTCAGAGTTGATGATTTTAAGAACCCCAACAAGAACAACTGCTGCAGTCGCGATGAATAGTGAAACTCCTTGGCTAACTCCATTGTTGTCTGCATACCATTTAATCAAAAGACCTGTGATAGACAAGTGCCAGATATCGAAGATATCAACGTCAAGTGTATCAGTTTTCTTCATAGCAAGCATCACTACGTTGACAATCAACATGATGAGCAAGAAGTAAAGTGTCCAAGCAGATCCCCAAGTGATTGTAGCAAGTGGTGCCCAACCAACGTCGGTGATGTTCAATTGAATACCAGTGTTTTCAACGAATTTTGCAAGTGATGCTGAGAAAGCACCATTTAGCATACCGATGATAGCACCGATACCAGTAAGAGCGATGGCAAGTTTGATACCACCTTCAAGTGCTTTGGAGAATTTCACTCCAAAAAGTAGAGCCAATACTGTCAAAATGATCAGCATGATGATTGGTCCACCCATATCCAAGATAGGTTTGAACAGCTTATTGGCTAGTTCGATAATGACATCCATAATAGTTCCTCCCTTTTTATAGTTATATGAATGTTAACAAATTAAAATTAGCTTAACCCGTGTTCTTTGATAGCTGCTTCAATATTATCAAATACTGGAGCACTCATTGCTGGGATACGGAATAAGATTGGTCCAGCTTCGATAACTGGAATACCTGGGTCAAAACCAAGATCTGTTGCAGCAATTGGTGTAAAAATGTCATAACCTTTGATAAGGTCTTCATTAACGTCTTTTACCATAACTGCATCACAGTGAACATCAAAACCGCGGTTTGAAAGTTCTTCTTCAAGAGCACTTTTAATTTGGTGGCTTGAGTTAACACCTGCACCGCAGGCAGCAAGAATTTTAATCATATGGATTTCCTCCGATTTAATATTTTTAATAGACAAGATTAAGCAATTGCTTCAGCAATATAAGCATAGAGGGCTTCTGATTCAGAAATTTTTGATAGGTCTTCAAGATGACCATTTCCAGTAAAGAAGTCCATCAACTGAGCAAGAATGTTCGTTTGACTTGAACTTGAGTTATTAATGATAAAGAAGAGCAAGGATACTTCTACTTCCTTATCTGGCGCAATCATATTGTGGAAGGTCACTGGTTTTTCTAATCGAACGACCACAACTTTTTCAGCTAGATTATGAACAATATCTGTATGAGGAATAGCCACATTCGGCAAATCCTTACCCAAAAATTCCATATCTAGGCCAGTTGGAAATGACTTTTCACGCGTGATCAAGGCTTCACGATAAGTTGGAGTTACAATTTCTCGTTCTTCCAATAAAGTTGCAACCTGATCAAAGAGATGTTCTTGATTATCCGCTTCTAAGCAAAACACAAGGTTTTTGTCAAAGAAATGATCTAATCCCATAAGGTTTTCCCTTCTTTCCATTAACTTTATGCTATAAGTATAACACTATATGAAACCGTTGTCAATGTTTTTTTGTTGTTTTTTGTCCTTTTTTTGATTATTTTGTTTATTTTTTATCTTTACAACCAAAACAAACATTTAAAACAAACACTTTAAACGATTTAATCCTATTATAAATGCAAAAAAACAGGCCTATTTAAGCCTGTTTTACTATTGATTCTTATGTAAATTTCCTATGAACAAGAAAAACAATTATGATAACTTATTCTTCATCCATACTCAAAACGCTTAGAAAGGCTTCTTGTGGAACTTCTACTGATCCGATAGCTTTCATACGTTTCTTACCAGCTTTTTGTTTTTCAAGGAGTTTACGCTTACGAGAAACGTCACCACCATAACATTTAGCAAGTACGTTCTTACGAAGGGCCTTGATATCAGTACGAGCGACAATCTTGTGTCCAATTGCTGCTTGAATTGGTACCTCAAATTGTTGGCGAGGGATGATTTTCTTGAGCTTATCAACGATGAGTTTCCCACGCTCGTAGGCAAAGTCCTTGTGAACGATAAAGCTGAGGGCATCCACCTTGTCTCCGTTGAGAAGAATATCCATTTTCACAAGCTTAGAGGGGCGGTACTCTGACAATTCGTAGTCAAAGCTTGCATAACCACGAGTTGAAGACTTGAGCTTATCAAAGAAATCAAAGACGATTTCAGCCAGTGGAATTTGATAGATAACATTGACACGGTTATCATCAATATAGTCCATAGTCACAAAGTCACCACGCTTGCGCTGAGCTAGCTCCATTACAGCTCCTACGAACTCCTGTGGTACCATGATTTGCGCCTTAACATAAGGCTCTTCAATGGTCGCAATCTTGGTAGGATCTGGGAACTCAGATGGGTTAGATACATCCATAGACTCACCGTCGGTCAAGTTAACCTTATAGATAACAGATGGAGCTGTCATGATGAGGTCAATGTTGAACTCACGTTCCAAACGCTCTTGGATAACATCCATATGGAGAAGTCCAAGGAAACCACAACGGAAACCAAATCCAAGTGCCTGAGATGTTTCTGGTTCAAACTGCAGACTAGCATCATTCAGTTGCAATTTTTCAAGCGCTTCACGTAGGTCATTGTACTTGTTTGACTCGATAGGATATAGACCCGCAAAGACCATAGGATTCATCTGTTTGTAACCATGTAATGGCTCTGCCGCAGGATTAGTTGCCAAGGTAACGGTATCACCCACACGAGTGTCCTGAACCGTTTTGATAGAAGCTGCAATATAACCAACGTCACCAGTCGCAAGGAAATCACGACCAACTGCCTTGGGTGTAAAGATACCGACTTCCGTAACATCAAAAGTCTTGCCATTGCTCATAAGCTGAATCTTATCACCAGGTTTAACCACCCCGTCCATGACACGCACTTGAAGAATAACTCCACGGTAAGCATCGTAAACAGAATCGAAAATCAAGGCCTTAAGTGGTGCCGTCACATCACCTGTTGGTGCTGGTACTTTTTCTACGATTTGCTCGAGGATTTCTTCAATCCCAATACCAGCCTTGGCAGAAGCCAAAACTGCTTCACTGGCATCCAAACCAATGACATCTTCAATCTCTGTACGCACGCGCTCAGGGTCTGCAGCAGGCAGGTCAATTTTGTTAATGACTGGCATGATTTCCAAATCATTGTCCAAGGCTAGATAAACGTTGGCAAGGGTTTGAGCCTCAATACCTTGAGCAGCATCAACCACCAAAATAGCACCCTCACAGGCAGCTAGCGAACGTGAAACTTCATAGGTAAAGTCAACGTGCCCCGGCGTGTCAATCAAGTGAAAAATGTAAGTTTCCCCATCTTTTGCAGTGTAATTCAACTCGATGGCATTGAGTTTAATAGTAATCCCACGTTCTCGCTCTAGATCCATACTGTCCAAAAGTTGAGCTTGCATTTCACGACTGGATACTGTCTCTGTCTTTTCCAAAATGCGGTCTGCTAGAGTTGATTTCCCATGGTCAATATGAGCGATAATAGAGAAGTTACGGATCTTCTCCTGTCGTTTTTTCAATTCTTCTAAGTTCATGATTCTCTTCCTTTCAGGGTATCTATTTATTATAAATTGTTTTTGACATTTTGACAAGACCATACCCTGCTAGGAGTACTAATCTTCAGCAACAAAGCCGTCATTTTCGATAAAGTGGTGTTCTGTCATTCCTTGATCTGTAAAGACAATCCCATGAAGGACACCACCATAAACAGCTCCTCCATCCATTCCAATCTTGCCATCTTCTGTAGTCCAAAGCTCAGCAGTACCACGCTCTTGCTTTAGTAAACCATAGACTGGTGTATGTCCGAAGACAATGGTTTTTCCAGTATGATTTTCGGCTTCGTGGAATGGTTTTCTAAGCCAGACTTTCTTGTAATCTGTAGTTTCATGCCAGTCATCCAAGGTCAAATCAATACCTGCATGAACAAAGATATACTTGTCTGTCTCTACCACAAACGGCATTTGACGAATAAATTCGACCAAGTCTGCCGCTTCAGTAGCAACACGATTGGCATCCTCAACTCCATCAACCGGTGCATCCAAAGGACGACCTAGGATAGAGTTAATGGTTGTATCTCCACCATTGCGACGATAGTGATCATAGCTTTCTTCTGGATCATCTAGCCATGTCAAAAACATATACTCATGATTTCCTGACAAACAGATAGCCCCTTGATTATCCACTAAGTCCTTAACCATCTCTAGAACACGGCGACTATCTTCACCACGGTCAATCAAATCCCCTAGAAAGAGTAACTGGGTCTGACCATCCCATGTTTTGAGAAGGTCTTCCAGCATCCCAGCTTTTCCGTGAACATCTCCAATTACATAATAGTCTGTCATCTTATTTCTCCCTGTTTCTCAACAATTCTCTGGCTTGCGTCAGGGCTGCTTCCGTCACATCATCACCTGCCAACATCTTAGCAACTTCTTCCACTCGCTCTTCAACCGTCAAGAGACGAACAGTCGAAACCGTTGAATGCTCATTGCTAATCTTCTCAATAAAGAATTGATAATCCGCAATCGCAATCACTTGTGGCAAATGGGAAATAGCCAGAACCTGCCCATGCTGACCAATTTTATGAATCTTCTGCGCAATAGCCTGAGCTACACGACCTGAAACTCCCGTATCCACCTCATCAAAGACAATGCTGGTCTTGCCTTCTTTACGTGAAAAGGCAGACTTAATGGCTAACATGAGACGAGATAATTCCCCGCCAGACGCAACCTTGACCAAGGGTTTAAAGTCTTCACCAGGGTTGGTTGAAATGTAAAACTCAACCATTTCATTTCCCTCACGACTGAATTTGCCCTTGCTAAAACGAACTTGAAACTGGGCTTTTTCCATATAAAGATCTTGAAGCTCTTGTTTAATCTCTGCTTCTAGCTGCTGAGCTAAGTCATGACGAGCAGATGCAAGCTGGCCTGCCAAGTCGACAAGATTAACTTCCAATTTCTTGAGTTCGGTTTCCATATCCTCAGATGAAAGGTTATTTCCTGTCAAGAGATTGTATTCTTCCGTAATCTTGGCAAAATAAAGCAAGACATCGTCTACAGTCCCACCATACTTACGGGTAATGGTATGAAGGAGATCCAAACGATTCTCAACCTGCATAAGACGATTGCCGTCAAAATCAAGGTCCTCAATGATAGCTTCCAAACGTTTGCTAATGTCTTCTAAAACATAGTAGGTCTCAGACAGAGAGCTTGAAATTTCACGGTATTCAGGGTCGTACTCTTCAACACTTTCCATGTCATTCATGGCTGAACGAACATTGGCTAGACTTGAAAAGTCTTCATTGTCCAACAAACTGTAGGCATTGGTCAGCGTATCCGCAATATTTTTATGGTTGAGCAGTTTATCACGCTCTTGATTAAGAGCCAAATCTTCTCCAGCCTGCAAGTTTGCTGCCTCAATTTCTGCCATTTGAAATTCCAACATCTCAATACGAGCCTTGTGTTCCTGTTGGTTTTTCTTGACTTCCAGAACCTGCTTACGCATTTTACGGTAGGCATCAAAACTCGTTTGATAGGTTTCTTTCAAGGTCCAAAAGGCTGTATCACCAAATTCATCCAACATCTGGATATGCAGTTGGGGACGCATTAACTCTTCTTGGTCATGCTGACCATGAATGTCCACAAGATGTTGCCCAATAGCACGTAAAACAGACAGATTAACCATCTGACCATTGACACGGCTGATACTACGACCATTTTGCAGAATTTCTCGACGAATGATAATTTCATCACCTATTTCCAGACCTTGCTCATCAAAAATTTCCTGTAAAAGGCGACTATTCTCAACTGAAAAAAGTCCCTCAATCTCTGCCTTTGGCGCACCATGACGAATAACATCTGTCGTAGCACGAGCTCCCAACATCATATTCATGGCATCAATGATAATCGACTTCCCTGCACCCGTTTCACCAGTCAGGACAGTCATCCCTTTTTCAAAATTGAGGGAAATAGCCTCAATAATGGCAAAGTTTTTTATCGAAATTTCAAGTAACATATAGACCTACCAATTTTTTACTTGTTCAAAGATTTCCTCAGCTAGACTTTCACTTCTGGCAATGACTAAAATCGAACTATCATCAGCCAAACAGCTAAAAATCTTATCCGCAAAAGTCTCGATTAACTGAGCTTTTACAAAGGCCGTATTTCCTGGAATAACTTGGAGATTGATCATCTTGTCCATCAATTCTGCTGACTCAATATTGTCTTCAGCTAGTTGCAAACTTTTTACGATTGATTTTGGCAATTCGTAGACATAGGTGTTATCTCTCAAAGGAATTTTGACAATACCTAGTTCTTTGATATCACGTGATACTGTTGCCTGAGTGGCAGTGATGCCCGCCTCTTTCAAATGTTCTACAATTTCTTCTTGCGTACCGATTTGATAATCTGTCACAAATCGTCTAATTTTTTCAAGTCTCTCTTTTTTATTCATTTTTAAATTGACTATGCGCCCTCTCTACTACTTCTTCAATATCAGCAAGAACCTGATTGCTTGCTGACTCTTCTTTTTTCAAATACGCTAAAAACTCAATATTTCCATGACCACCTTGGATGGGAGAAAAGTCCAATCCAAGGACTGAAAAGCCTTCCTCTACTGCCATAGCTGTGACAGATTCAAGGACATTCTGATGGACCTTGGCATCTCGAATAATTCCATTTTTCCCAATCTGCTCACGTCCTGCCTCAAACTGAGGTTTAACTAGAGCCACAACCTGTCCTTGATCTGCCAAGACTCGGTGCAAGGCTGGCAAAATCAGACTGAGGGAAATAAAACTCACATCAATACTGGCAAAGCTCGGTTCCTTTTCGAAATCAGTCTTTTCAGCATAGCGAAAATTGAACTGCTCCATGCTGACAACTCGCGGGTCTTGGCGTAGTTTCCAAGCCAACTGATTGGTACCAACATCGACTGCAAAGACCAACTCAGCACCATTTTGCAGCATAACATCGGTAAATCCTCCAGTAGAGGCTCCAATATCAAGCGTGGTCGCGCCATCAACTGACAAATCAAAGACCTGCAAGGCCTTTTCCAGTTTCAAGCCACCACGACTAACATACTTGAGCTTCTCGCCCTTGAGTTTTAGCTCGGTGTCATCGGGAATTTTCTCTCCTGGTTTGTCAAACCGTTCTCCATTCAGGACTGCTACCACTAGACCAGCCATTACACCGCGTTTGGACTGCTCTCTCGTTTCAAACAAGCCCTGTTTATAAGCTAGTACATCCACTCTTTCCTTAGCCATTGATTCTCAAACTTTCTACTACTTTTACAATCGATTCTGTTTCAAAAGGAACTTGCTGGGCAATTTCTTCTAATTTTGCATTAGCTTGATCCAAGGTTTGGTTACAAAAGGCAATTGCCTCTTCCAAGCCTAACAAGGCTGGGTAGGTTGACTTCTCTGCCTGCAAGTCCTTTTGTGGAGTCTTGCCGATTTCCTCAAAACTAGCTGTCACATCTAGCACATCGTCTCTAACTTGAAAGGCAAGTCCAATCAATTCGCCAACAGTTTTCAGCTTCACCTGCATTTCAGGTGCCAATTCGGCTATAATAGCAGCCGCTTGAAAGGGATAGGCTAGTAGTTTCCCAGTCTTATTAGCATGAATAGTCTGGAGTTCTTCCAAAGACAAATGCTGGTGTTCACCCTCCATGTCCAAAACCTGCCCTGCCACCATGCCCAGACTTCCTGAAGCTAGGGATAAGTTAGCAATCAAGTCCACCTTGATCTGACTTGGCAAATCTGCCTGCGCTATCAAGGCATAAGGATCTAGGAATAAAGCATCTCCAGCCAAAATGGCCATTGCTTCTCCAAATTTCTTGTGATTGGTTAACCGCCCTCGACGGTAATCATCATCATCCATAGCTGGAAGATCATCGTGAATCAAACTACCTGTATGAATCATTTCCAAGGCCGCAGCCACCTGCGCATGAGCAGGTTTAATAGCGACCTGCAAGGCTTCCAGAACTTCTAACAAGAGAAAAGGTCGAATACGCTTGCCGCCAGCATGAATGGAATAGAGAACAGACTCTCGCAAACTAGAGGCAAACTGCTGGTCTCCATAAAAATCTTCCAAGGCCGACTCGACAAGAGCTAATTTTTCTTGCTTTTTCATTCAAAATCACTTTCTGTTCCGTCTTCTTGCATAACCTTGACCAAGGTCTTTTCAGCCTTGTCCAGCGTCGCTTGGAGCTCTTTTGACAAAACCATGCCCTTTTGAAAGGCAGCAATCGCATCTTCCAGAGCAATTTCACCATTTTCCAAACTTTGGACAATGGTCTCCAGTTCTGCTAGATTTTCCTCAAATTTCTTTTGTTTTGACATCTTTAACCTCTAATTCTACTTGACCATCCCGCATCAAAAGCGTTACTTGATCTTTTTTCTTCAAACTCTCAACCGAATCCACAACGGACTCTTCTTTTTTGACAATAGCATAACCACGCGCCACAATTCGACTGGTATCCAACATCAGCAAGGCTTCCGAAAGTCGCTTCACTTCAGCAACCTTGGCATCATAAACCAGCGCCATTTGGCTACGGAGAAGCTTGTCCAACTGACCTAGACGGTCTTGATAGCGTTGGATTTTGGTAACGGGTGATAATTGTACCAGTCGATGCGTCCTTGCTTGTACTATCTGTTTGTTATCAGAAATCCGTGTACGTAAACTTTGTTTTAAGCGCAATTGCAGTTGATCCAAGCGTTGCAAATAGCCATCATACAAACGTTCTGGTTGTCTAAAGATAACAGACTGACTGCATTTTTTCAAAGATTCTTGTTTCTTCGATAGGACATTTCGGACTGCTGTTGCCATCCGCTTTTCCTGATTTTGCAAATGAGCTAATAGATCCAACTTGGTCACAGGTGTTGCTAGTTCAGCAGCTGCTGTTGGCGTTGCAGCTCGTCGATCTGCCACAAAATCTGCCAAGGTCACATCCGTCTCATGCCCCACACTAGAAATAACTGGCAAACGAGACTCAAAAATCGCTCGTACCACAATTTCCTCGTTAAAGGCCCAGAGATCCTCAATAGAACCTCCACCACGACCAATAATCAGCAAATCCAAATCGTCTCGTTGATTAGCACGCGCAATATTTCGAGCAATTTCCTCCGCAGAACCATCACCTTGCACCTTGGTCGGATAGAGGAGGATATCGACACCTGAAAATCGCCTGCTGACGGTCGTTATAATATCTCGAATAACGGCTCCACTGCGACTGGTTACTACACCTATTCTCTTAGAAAATTGGGGCAGAGGTTGCTTGAAGCGTTCTTGAAACAGGCCTTCTTCTGCCAATTTTTTCTTGAGTTGTTCAAACTGAATCGCAAGCGCCCCGACCCCATCAGGCTCTGCCTTTTCAATGATGATGGAGTAGCTACCACTAGGTTCATAGACCTGCACACGCCCAATCACATTGATTTTCATCCCTTCTTCCAGGTCGAAGCCTAATTTCTGATAAATCCCAGACCAGATGGTCGCTTGAATAACTGCATGGTCATCTTTTAGGGAGAAATATTGGTGAGTAGGTCGTTTACGAAAGTTGGAAACTTGACCAGTTAAATAGACCCGTTCCAAGTAAGGGTCTTTATCGAATTTCATTTTCAGATACTTGGTCAAAGTTGTTACCGATAAATACTTTTCCATCTCCACCTACTATTCATTTTCTTGCTCTTTCATGGGTATTATTATACCAAAAATATGCCTAAAAATCTCCATTTATGTACCATTATGAGGGAAAAATAAAAAAGGAGGCAAAGCCTCCACATCTGATTATTTGCTGTTTCGAGCTTCTTCCAAAATCTTTTCAATCTTGGTTGTCAACAGGTCAATAGCCACGGTATTGCTGACCCCTTCAGGAATGACGATATCAGCATAACGCTTGGTTGGTTCGATAAACTGATGATACATAGGTTTAACCACACCTAAGTACTGGTCAATGACGCTATCAAGGCTACGGCCACGCTCTTCCATATCACGCTTGATCCGACGAATAATGCGCACATCATCATCTGTATCCACAAAAATCTTAATATCCATCAAATCGCGCAGGCGCTTATCCTCCAAGACCAAAATCCCCTCAACGATAAAGACATCTTGAGGTTCTTGACGATAGGTCTTGCTACTTCGTGTATGCTCTGTATAGTCGTAAGTCGGAATGTCCACCGGACGCCCTGCCAACAATTCCTTAATCTGCTCGATCATCAAGTCTGTATCAAAGGCAAAAGGATGGTCGTAGTTGGTTTTGACACGCTCTTCAAAGGTCAAATGAGACTGATCCTTGTAGTATGAATCATGCTCAATCATGGAAATCTTTTCATCAGGAAAATGCGATAAAATGGCTCTTGAAACACTGGTCTTACCACCACCAGAACCACCTGTCACTCCGATAATGATTGGTCTATTTTGCATGCTATCCTCCGTTTTTTTATCCGTCGTCTATTCTATCATAATTTTTGCAAAATTTATAGTCTGGTTTGAATAGTCTAGGGGAAACAACACTCCCTACACCCCAGTTAGATCAGCTAAAAACCTTCCTTGGCTTGTATAAATTGTCTCGCTTTTCTAGAATAGCTAGTAATTTATCATCTTCAAAGGCAGCTAATTCTTGTTCTGTTTGTTCGAGTTCGATAAAACGACCAAAGCGCACTTCTGCAGCCTCTTCTTGAGTTAGGAAAACTTTGACAAGGTCGCCTGTCCCAATCTCTAGAGGATGAAGAAAGTCCAATTGACCAGCCTCCACTTTTTCAGCAATTTCTTCCAAGGTAAGAGCATCTTCTAGTTGCAAACCAGCTGCACTAGTACGTGTTAAGTGAGACATATGGGCCGCATAACCCAATTTTTCTCCCAAATCAACAGACAAGGTACGGATGTAAGTCCCCTTGCTACATTTTACACGAAAAGTGAATCGTGCGAGGTGATCCTCATAAGAAATCGGACTTGTTCGTTCAAATTGATAAATAGTCACCTGACGTTCTGGGCGCTCTACTTCCTGTCCAGCACGCGCATACTCATAGAGCTTGCGACCATTGACCTTAACAGCAGAATACATAGGCGGAATCTGGGTAATAGGCCCAGTCAAGCTCGTAATTACTTCATCAACAAGCTTTTCATCCAAGGGCGATAAAACAGGTGTCTCTGCGACCACTTCCCCACTGGCATCCTCAGTCGTCGTGGAATAACCAAGAGTGATTTCTCCCTCATAGACTTTACCCTCATCCTGCATAAACTCGACCATACGTGTCGCCTTGCCAACCGCAATGGGCAAAACACCCACTACATCCGGATCTAAGGTCCCACCATGACCAATCTTCTTGGTTCCCAAAATCTTACGCAGTTTAAAAACCGCATCATGCGAGGTCATCCCCGCTTCTTTTTTTAAGTTGATAATACCGTTCATTTTTGCTTTCTAATTCCCTTTTCACTTTACATCAACATATTCTATCTTAGACAGATTTTAAAACTATATCTGCTCATTCTCCTAAATACTTCCTAGCTTCCTGAACACAAAAGAGTTCTGGATTTTCATGGGCAATGCTTTCAAACAAACTTCGGGCACGAGCCTCATCTCCTTTTAGCTGAGCATTGAGAGCTCCGTAATAAGAGAACATGATTCGAGCTAATTTATTTTCTGGTTCGGTGGTGTCGAAGTAGCCTGTAACTTCTCCATTGAGTATTTTTGATACTGGTTCAATTAAATCCAACATTCTATTTTTATCAATTCTTTTAATTTTTTCCCAATCATAAGAAACTAAAAGTTTAGAAATTTCATCCGTCTCCCTTAAATGAAGGTATGATAATGATTCTATAAATACGATGTTTAGTTCATAAATACGTTTCAAATTCAATTTAGAACTTTTAACTCTTATTCGTTCAGCATATTGGATTGCCTCACTAAAATTCCCTTGATAGAAAGCACACCTAGCTAAACCCAGATTTAAGGCATTTAAATTCCCTGTTTTATTATCAGGCCGCCTTTCATAAGTTTCAGTTAAAAGAGAAATATATTTTATAAAATTCACTTGCTCGTATAAAATAACTTCTGCAACATGATTTACTAAAAAATGAGTTATTACAACGATAATAGTCAGTAATGTTAGAAATATGAGCAATAATGTAGTAACGACGGTTGATTTTACGAATAATAAACTAATTGCTGTTGCTATAATTATCCAACGTAGATAAAATAAAATAAAAACCTCCAGTATACTGCAAATTTGACCTGATGACCAATTCGAGATATTCTTAGAAATATTATCTAACATAAAAAACTCCTATAAAAAATTACAAACTAATTTATACAAACAAACTAGCTAAATGAGCTAGCAAAGTAGCTCCAGCTTTTAAGAAAAATTAATTCTATTTTATCAGCTGACCATGTTCTAATAATTTCTATAGCTCTTTTCATATAAATCCCTGTTTCTAAGCTAATCTTACTCCCCCTTCAATGCTTCAAATTTCGCTTTCATGGTTGGATTTTTTCGGGTCAATTTTTTAACAGAAACATCTTCTAATTTGTTATTAGCTAGACGGAGTTGGTTTTCAGATGTTGTCAGGAATTTCTTAACCTCTTCCATGCGTTTGATAGCCTTGTCAATTTCATCAATTGCCTTACCAAAGTTGGTCGAAGCCGAATTATAGTTCTTAGCAAAAGCTAGCTTAAAGGCATCCAAGTCTTCCTCAAAATGCGTAATGTCAATATTTTGCTCCCGAACCAAGGCCAACTCCTGCTTGTATTTTAGGGAATTAAGTGCCGCATTCCGTAAGAGCCCAATCAACTGGATAAAGAATTGAGGACGAACCACATACATCTTTTCATACTCGTGACTCACGTCAACAATCCCTGTGTTAAAGTAGTCATTATCGGCCTCAAGCATAGTCACCAAAACCGCATACTCACAGTTCTTCTCCCGACGGTCCTTGTCTAATTCCTTGTAAAAATCTGCATTCTTGTGCTTCTTCTCTGTTCCATCCGCTTCATTTTTCATCTCAAACATGATGGAAATGATTTCCACTCCATTTTCATCACTCTCACGGAAGATAAAGTCCCCCTTAGACCCACGCGCAGAGACCTTGTTATCCTTCTCAAAGTAGGCATTTGGAAAGGCGAAACTACGGACCTTGTTAAACTCACTCTCTGCATACTGTTCCAGACTTTCCCCGATGGCTTTTGTAGATTGCTGGGCTTTGAAATTCTTATAGAACTCGACCTGTTCACTCGCTGCTTTGAGCTGGGCTTCATAGTTTTGCTTAACTGAAGCAAGAGAAAGCTCGTTTTCTTTTTCTTGTAATAGGAGCTGATTTTTGACCTGATCGCGTTCTTTTTCTAGGTCAGAAAGGGTCTTTTGTAGTTGATTTTCATGCTCCAAACGCAAGGTAGCCAATTGGTTTTCCAAGGCCTGTACTTCCTTATCCTTAGCCAATAAGGCCTGATTGCTTGTCTGTTCAACCTCTTTCTTGGCCAATTCTTTTTCTGTATCAAAGTTTTGGATTTGACTCTGTAATTGCGCAATTTCTTGGTTTTTTTGAGCCAGTTTAGTCTGTTGCTCATTCATGGCCTTTTGCTCTGCCAAGGCCAGTTCCTGCTTCATGCGATCGTGCAATTCCTTATCAAACTCTGCTGTTCTCACTTGGGATAAAAGTTCAGCATACTGACTTTCATTTACTGTAAAGACTTCTCCACAGTTGGGACATTTGATTTCGTTCATATCGTTCCTCTTTCTAGGCTTCTGTAACCATTATATCATGCCTGAGGGAAAATCAAAAACAGTGAGTCGAAACCCACCGTTTAACTTCTTTTTCTTTAAATTTTTTCCAAGGCCAAGCGCAAGTCTTCAATCAAATCTTCTACATTTTCAAGACCGATAGACAAGCGGATTTGGTTTGGTGTGACGCCAGCTGCTTCCAGGTCTTTTTCTGACAATTGACCGTGAGTAGTTGTTGCTGGGTGAACAACAAGAGACTTGGCATCTGCCACATTTGCAAGGTCAGAGAAGATTTCCAAATTATCAATAACCTTGCGTGCTTCTGCCTCCCCACCTTTGACATGGAAAGTAAAGATTGAGCCCACACCTTTTGGCAAGTATTTCTCAGCCAAGGCATGATAAGGACTGTCTGCAAGTTTTGGATAGTTTACCTTTTCTACCTTAGGATGGTTGACAAGGAAATCAACAATTTTCTCTGCATTTTGCACATGACGTTCGACACGAAGAGAAAGGGTTTCAAGTCCTTGGAGCAAGAGAAAGGCATTAAATGGCGACAAGGCTGCACCTGTATCACGGAGCAATTGAACACGAACAGCGATAATAAAGGCTGCTGCACCCACATCCCGAGTATAGCTCAAATTGTGGTAGCTTGGATCTTCCTCAACAAATTGAGGGAATTTCCCTGAAGCCGCCCAGTCAAAACGACCACTATCGACAATCACTCCTCCAATAGTCGTACCATGCCCACCAATAAACTTAGTCGCAGAGTGAATAGCAATATCTACACCGTGAGAGAAAACGTTAATCAAATATGGTGTGGCAAAAGTGTTGTCTGAAACGAGAGGAATCTTGTGTTTATGCGAAATCTCAGCCAATTTTTCCAAGTCAGGAATGTTAATCAAGGGATTCCCCAAGGTTTCAATCAAGACAAGTTTGGTATTGTCACTGATAGCTGCTTCCACTTCCTCCAAATTATCCACATCCACAAAGGTTGTTGTGATTCCATAACGAGGAAGTGTTTCTTTCAAGAGATTGAAGGTTCCGCCGTAAATAGTTGAGGCCGCTACAACATGGTCACCCGCATGGGCAAGAGCCAAAATCGTATAAGTAACTGCAGCCATACCTGATGCTGTTGCAAGAGCTCCAACACCACCTTCGAGAGCTGCAATTCTTTCTTCAAAAGCAGCTGTTGTAGGATTTGTAATACGAGTATAGATATTACCTGGCTTTCTCAAGGCAAAAAGATCTGCACCTTCCTGCGTGTCATCAAAAACAAAGGATGTTGTTTGATAAATCGGTACTGCACGAGACTTGGTAGCTGGATCCACAACTTGACCAGCATGCAGTTGCAAAGTTTCAAATTTAAAATCACGAGTCATAGGGCGACCTCCAAATAGTTTGATTAAGGATATTGTAGCACCTTAAGGTATAGTTTACAAATATTAGCTTTCTATATTTTGGTATAATAAATAACTATTACCTTATTTTAAAAATGAAAAAAGCACGACTCAATCGTGCTCATTTTCTTAATCTACATAAGTATCTTCATTTTTATTGAGGAAGGCATATGGAAGACCCATCAAGAGGCCTCCTCCGATCAAGTTCCCAACGAAGGTTACACCCCAGTGGCGAAGCATATTTCCAACACCGAAGTTAGCAATTGAATCAGCAGCAACACTGAATTTTACAATCGCGAAAGAAGCAAAGTTCGCCGCAATGTGTTCGTTTGTTAAGAATACAAACATGTAAATTGCTGATAACACAAGCCAAAGTTTGGCACCACCATCTTTGACCAAAACAAATGAAAGAATGGCAATGTTTACGAAAATATTTGCCAAAATCGCCTCAAGCAAGATTAATTCATTTGAACGGCCTAACTTCATCTCAACAACCCCTGAGATGAAACTATCGTGAGTCAGATGTGCATAAGCTGCTGAGTGGGCAAAGCCCCAACCTGCTATTAAAGCTCCGATAAGGTTGAATAAGGTACAGTAAAGTAAAATCTCAGCTGTTTTTCTCCAAGAGATTTTTTTCAAGAAACTACCAGCAGTTAAAAACATCATGTTTGATGTTACCAACTCAGCATTCAAGAAAACAATGTAGGCCAAGCCCCAAGCGAAGACAAAGGGGAAGAGGAAACGTCCACTACCTGGTGCAATTTTATTAATCAAATCAGCCCCAACTGCACCAGCAGCTGTACTGAAGGTTAAAAATGCACCTGCGAACATAGAACGAATCGCATACTTAAATTTGCTCTGACTATAAAGACTTTCTTTCTTCTTGCAAGCAAATTCAATCTTTGAGATAAATTCTGAAGAAACCATAATAAACTCCTAAAATTTTTTTACCTGATAATTATATCACAAACTTTAGAATTAAGGAAACGTTTTCTGTATTTCATAACAGTTTATTTTGAAACGCAATCTATAAAAAATCAGTAAAACCTAAGATTTTACTGATTTTATCTTTAATAACGTTGTTTATATGGTTGATTGAAAGCTGTTAGAATTTCTTCAGGTGTTTGTGAATAATCTTTTGTATCTTTCAAGTCACCTTTGACGATAATACGTTCTGTCGCATCATAGTCAACACAGGTTACAAGTGTGATTTCATCAACTCCAGTACGGTCATCAATCTCATCAACGCGATCGGGGGTCACATGCTTCACTTCACGGATTTCATAGGTATAAACTTTATCCTTATCAGTTAGATAAATTTTCATCCCATTTTTAGCGCGTGATAATGGAGAAAAGAGCATTTGGCTGGCGTTTTCCGCCGTGAAGATGTGATGGCTCGCAAGGGAATAGTTTCCTTTCCCCATCACTTGATCACGCTTCATTGTACCAGCTCCATAGAAGAGATTGACATTATCCAGTCCCTTAAAAATAGGCAAGTTAATTTCTACCTCAGGGACAGCAATTCCACCGATAACTGGCAATTTTTGCGAATCCCATTGTGAGGATAAGACAGCTTCTGACGAGATGGCTTTTACGGAATCAAAGTCAAAATTCCCTTCTGTATCTTGATTTTCTTCCAATTTTTCTTTTGATACCTGGCTGACTTGGTATTTATTCGTATTCCAAACCATGAACATATCACGAATTTTTGAATTGAAAATCAAAGCTATTGACAAGATGATTAAGAATCCTGCCAAGATATTGATTAGTAAATTTTTACGGTTTGTTTTCTTTTTATTCTTTTTATGAGACATTATGCTTCACCTTCTGTTTCGTTTTCTGTCCCAACTTCTTCTTTTTCTGCTGCTGCAACCGTAGTAAAGGTTACAATTTTAGCATCTTGATCCAGGCGCATCACTTTAACTCCCATAGTTGAGCGACCTGTTTGTGAAATATTGGCAACGTTGGTTCGAATCATGACACCAGTATCAGTGATAATCATCAAATCTTCATCGCCTTTAACGGTCATAAGACCAGCAAGAGAACCGTTCTTTTCTGTAATCTTAGCGGTTTGCATCCCTTTACCACCACGACCTTTAGTTGGATATTCGGTCGCAACTGTGCGCTTACCATACCCCTTTTCTGTGATGATAAGGACCTCGTCCTGGTCTGTAATCACACTAGCACCAACAACTGTATCTCCGTCACGAAGGTTAACACCTTTCACACCAGTGGCGATACGACTCATACCACGAACGGCTGATTGATTAAAGCGAACTGAATAACCAAACTTGGTACCAATGATAATATCCGTGTCCTCTTCTGTCAGCAAGACATTAATCAACTCATCTTCATCCTTGAGGTTTAAAGCCTTAAGTCCATTTTGACGAATGTTAGCAAATTCCTTAACGCTGGTTCTCTTCACAATACCATGACGGGTTGTGAAGAAGAGATAAGCGTCATCGCTGCGTTCAGATTCAACATTGATGATGGTCTGAATACTTTCACCTTCATCCAATTTCAAAAGATTGACAATTGGCAATCCCTTAGCAGTACGGCCATATTCAGGAATTTCAAATCCTTTCAGGCGATAGACCCGTCCTTTATTTGTAAAGAAGAGTAGGTGATCATGGGTACTAGTTGACACTAACTCACGAACAAAATCGTCATCCTTAACACCTGTACCTTGAACACCACGCCCCCCACGTTTTTGAGCAGTAAACTCAGCTTGGTCCAGACGTTTGATGTATCCTTTATTAGAAAGAGTGATCAAGACATCAGCTTCTTCAATTAGATCCTCATCTTCAAGACTCAAGACTTCACCGACCATCAATTCCGTACGACGTTGATCACCAAACTTACGCTTGACTTCATCTAATTCATCCTTGATGATTTGAGAAACACGTTCGGACTTAGCAAGAATATCTGCTAAATCTGCAATCAGAGCCAAGAGGTCATCATACTCAGACTGAATCTTATCGCGTTCCAAACCTGTCAAACGACGAAGACGCATATCAAGAATGGCTTGACTTTGACGTTCAGAAAGCTTAAACTTGCTCATCAACTCAGCTTGTGCTTCCGCATCCGTTTCACTAGCACGGATGATACGAATCACTTCATCGATATGGTCTAGCGCAATCAAGAGACCTTCTAAAATATGAGCACGCGCTTCCGCTTTTTCCTTGTCAAAACGTGTCCGACGAACAACCACTTCTTTTTGGTGCTCAATATAAGCATCCAAAATCTGACGAAGGGACAAAATCTTCGGTACACCATTTTGGATAGCAAGCATATTGAAACCAAAGTTAGTTTGCATCTGGGTCATCTTGAAGAGGTTATTGAGGATAACATTGGCTGAGGCATCGCGCTTAACTTCGATAACAAATCGAACCCCTTCACGGTTTGATTCATCACGAACTGCAGTAATACCCTCAATACGTTTTTCCTGAACCAAACGAACAATATGCTCATGCACCTTTGTTTTATTGACCATATAAGGAAATTCTGTTACAACAATACGCTCACGGCCAGTCTTAGTTTCTTCAATTTCAGTACGAGAACGAAGGACAATAGAACCTTTACCTGTTTCGTAGGCCTTATGAATACCTGATTTCCCCATAACAAGAGCACCAGTTGGAAAATCTGGTCCAGGCAGGACTTCCATCAAGTCCTTAGTGGTCACTTCAGGATTGTCCATGACCAACTTCACTGCATCAATGGTTTCACCAAGGTTATGAGGTGGAATATTGGTTGCCATCCCAACCGCAATACCAGTTGCTCCATTAACCAAAAGATTAGGAAAACGTGCTGGCAAGACCAAGGGTTCACGTTCATTGGCATCATAGTTATCAACGAAATCAACTGTATTTTTGTTAATATCACGAAGCATTTCCAGAGCAATCTTGCTCATACGTGCCTCAGTGTAACGCTGGGCGGCAGCACCATCACCGTCCATGGAACCAAAGTTCCCATGACCATCTACAAGCATGTAACGGTAACTCCACCATTGAGCCATACGGACCATGGCTTCATAGATAGAGGAATCCCCGTGTGGGTGATATTTACCCATGACATCCCCTGTAATACGAGCAGATTTTTTATGGGGTTTGTCTGGAGTAACACCCAGTTCATTCATTCCGTAGAGAATCCGACGGTGGACGGGTTTCAAGCCATCTCGAACATCAGGAAGAGCCCGCGCTACGATAACACTCATAGCGTAGTCAATAAAGCTCGTCTTCATCTCCTTTGTCAGATTGACATTCACTAAATTTCTATCCTGCATTAATAAATGCCTCATTTCACTATTAGTAATTAACTATATTATACCATAATGTCCGCTATATTTCAGGTATCTAAAACCACTAAAACGTTTACATCAAGAACTGAAATGTATATCCGTGACAAAGCTTTTCAAAAGTGATAAAATTGAAATAACTGGGGAAATCCCTGAATAAAATTAAGGAGATGTTTAGAATAATGACTTCAACTAAACAACACAAAAAAGTTATCCTTGTCGGTGATGGTGCTGTAGGTTCTTCTTACGCTTTTGCACTTGTTAACCAAGGAATTGCACAAGAGCTTGGAATTATCGAAATTCCGCAATTGCATGAAAAAGCTGTTGGTGACGCGCTTGACCTTAGTCACGCCCTTGCCTTCACTTCACCTAAAAAAATTTATGCAGCTCAATACTCTGACTGTGCAGACGCTGACCTTGTTGTAATCACTGCAGGTGCGCCTCAAAAACCAGGTGAAACTCGTCTTGACCTTGTAGGTAAAAACCTTGCTATCAACAAATCAATTGTAACTCAAGTTGTTGAATCAGGTTTCAAAGGTATCTTCCTTGTTGCTGCTAACCCAGTTGACGTCTTGACTTACTCAACTTGGAAATTCTCTGGATTCCCTAAAGAACGCGTTATCGGTTCAGGTACTTCACTTGACTCAGCTCGTTTCCGTCAAGCTCTTGCTGAAAAATTGGATGTTGATGCTCGTTCAGTGCACGCCTACATTATGGGTGAACACGGTGACTCTGAGTTCGCTGTTTGGTCACACGCTAACATCGCTGGTGTAAACCTTGAAGAATTCCTTAAGGATACTCAAAATGTTCAAGAAGCTGAATTGATTGAATTGTTCGAAGGTGTTCGTGATGCAGCCTACACAATCATCAACAAAAAAGGTGCAACATACTACGGTATCGCAGTAGCCCTTGCTCGTATTACTAAAGCAATCCTTGACGATGAAAACGCAGTACTTCCACTTTCAGTATTCCAAGAAGGTCAATACGGAGTTAAAAACGTCTTTATCGGTCAACCAGCTGTTGTTGGTGCACATGGTATTGTTCGTCCAGTAAATATCCCATTGAACGACGCAGAAACTCAAAAAATGCAAGCATCTGCAAATGAATTACAAGCTATTATTGACGAAGCATGGAAAAACCCAGAATTCCAAGCTGCTTCTAAAAACTAATTTAGATAGTAATAACTCCTTGAGTCATCAGGGAGTTATTTTTTATCTCTATCTTAACTAAATATTTTATGAAATTTACGTAAAAAACAACATAACTTTAAAAGCTATCATGTCACAGTTCGAGCATAAATCCGAAAAACTACCAATCAGATCTATACACACGTTACAAAAGGCATGGAGCAAGCTGTACTTGACGAACTTGATACCGTCGCATTAAATCGAAAGTAAAAAGTTTTGCCCCATTTGTGCTCCATAGACAAAAAAAGAGCCCATCATACAGGCTAGAAAGCTTGATATGATAGGCTTTTTAATGTTAGATTAACGTACTGTACGGATACGCATTGTGTTTGTACGAACAGCTTCTCCAACTGGTACACCAGCTACGATAACGATATCGTCACCAGATTGTACAAGTCCTGCTTCAACTGCTTTACGTTCAGCGATTTCGAACATATCGTCAGTTGAAGATGGAGCGTCTGTCAACATTGGGATAACACCCCAGTTCAACATCAACCCACGTTCTGTCAATTCGTCGAATGTCAATGCCAAGATATCAGCATTTGGACGGTATTTAGAGATCAAACGTGCAGTGTGACCTGTCTTAGTAAGAGTTACAACCAATTTAATGTCCATTGAGTTAGTAGCATCTTTAACAGCTGAAGCCATTACTTCTGTCTTAGAGTTACGTTCAAATGAATCTGAGTTCAAACGTCCGTATTCGTTAAGAAGAGTTTGAGCGTTCTTGTCGATTGTAGCCATTGTAGTTACTGACTCAAGTGGGTATTTACCATTTGCAGACTCACCTGAAAGCATTGTTGCGTCAGTTCCATCGATAACAGCGTTAAATACGTCTGATACTTCTGAACGAGTTGCACGTGGTTTTTCAGTCATTGTTTCAAGCATGTTTGTTGCAGTGATAACAACTTTACCTGCAGCATTGACTTTAGTGATAATCATTTTTTGGTAAACTGGAACCATTTCGAATGGTACTTCGATACCCATGTCACCACGAGCGATCATGATACCATCAGCAGCTTCGATGATTTCATCCAAGTTATCGATACCTTGTTGGTTTTCGATTTTAGCGAACAATTGAACATGTCCATTTCCAGTTTCTTCACAGATTGCACGAACTTCGTTAACGTCTTTAGCAGTACGTACGAATGAAATCGCGATGAAGTTGATACCTTGTTCAAGACCGAAGCGGATATCATCGTTATCACGATCAGCAAGAGCTGGGAAAGGAATTTTAGTGTTAGGGATGTTAACACCTTTTTGTTTAGCAATTACGCCATCGTTTTCAACTTCAACTTCAAATTCACGAGTTGCATCATCTTTAGCAACCACACGAAGACCAAGTTTACCATCGTCAACCAAAACTTGACGACCAACTTCAACATCATCATAGATATCAAGAGCACCAGCAACGTTCAATGCAATCACATCACGAGTTGATTTGATTCCCTGTTTAGTTGCAACACGGATTTTCTCACCAGTTTTGTATGAATACTCTTTAGCTTCACCTTCGAACAATTCTGTACGGATTTCTGGTCCTTTTGTATCAAGAAGGAAACCAACTTTTTTACCTGCAAGTTTTTCTGCAAGTTTAACAGTTGCCATACGCTCACCTTGTTCTTGGTGGTCACCGTGTGAGAAGTTGAAACGGAATGTGTTAGCACCAGCTTCAATCAATTTGGCAATGTTTTTAGCTGAAGCTTCAACATCAAGTTTTTCACCCCAGTATCCGTCATCACCAAATTTTTTACCACCACGGATTTCTACCGCAGGTCCCAAAGTTGCAACGATTTTTACACGTTTATTCATGATTTTTGTGACTCCTTTATATATGACCTTTTTGGTCTTATTAACTAAATTATAAATTATGACAAGCTCTTATTCAAGCTAGATAGCTCAAGGTCAGCCTTGTGTGGGTTGTTAACCACAATCTTACCATCTGCAGTAAGGCTAAACAATGCTCCTTCTTCTGCAGTTCCAAGAATTGGGTTTTCAACCATTTTCTCGTTACGGATACCAACCGCAACACCACCGATACCTTCTTTAAGAAGTTTAACAGCATGGGCACCCATACGTGACGCCAAAACACGGTCACGCGCAGTTGGAGAACCACCACGTTGAATATGTCCAAGTTCTGTCACACGAAGGTCGCTTGTATCCCCAGCTTCTTTTAGTTTTTGACCAAATTCAGCTGCTGACATCACACCTTCTGCCAAGACGATGATATTGTGTTTTTTACCACACTCATAACCGCATTTAATGCTTTCTACGATATCTTCAATCTTGAAGCCTTCTTCAGGAATGATGATTTCATCAGCACCAGTTGCTATACCTGCCCAAAGAGCGATATCACCTGCGTTACGTCCCATAACTTCGATAACAAATGTACGACGGTGACTTGATGATGTATCACGAATCTTATCGATAGCGTCCATAGCAGTCGTAACTGCTGTGTCAAAACCGATTGTGAAGTCAGTACCAACGATATCGTTATCGATTGTACCTGGAAGACCGATAGCTGGGAAGCCATGCTCAGTCAAACGCATAGCACCGTGGTAAGATCCGTCACCACCAATAACAACTACACCTTCAATCCCGTGTTTTTTCAATTGCTCAATCCCTTTAAGTTGCCCTTCAAGTTGAGCGAACTCTGGGTAGCGAGCTGAGTGAAGGAAAGTACCACCACGAGAAATGATGTCCCCTACTGAAGCTGCATCTAGGGGATGAATTTCACCGGCAACCATACCAGCATATCCATCATAGATACCAAACACTTCCATTCCTTCTGAAATTGCTTGACGAACAACTGCGCGGATGGCAGCGTTCATACCAGGGGCGTCTCCACCACTAGTCAAAACAGCAATACGTTTCATATTGGTTATGCTCCTTTTTCTTTTAACATTCTTACTGATTATACCACATTTACGTTGAAAATTCTTCTATTTTCCGTAATTTTAGCGATAAATCGTTTTCATAACGATTCCATTCAATTTCGCTTCTAATTCATCAGATTTAGCTACAAAATGATGGGGAGAAACAATTGTTCTCTGTTCCTCTTCATACCTGATAATGACTGGGATTGGGCCTTTATACTGGTCTAAAATACGTGACATTTCTTGATCCGAGTCATGATTTTTCACCTGAATCCAAAAGCGCTCAGCCACTGCTTCTCTTATTTCTTGTGCAATCATTTGCAGACGACCGTCACGTGACTGGACTTTCCCTTTAATATAGTAGAAGGCTCCTTCTCTTACTTCCTGAGCAACCTGTCGATATAAATCTGAAAAGAGGGTAACATCCAATTTTTTCTTACTGTCATCCACCTGTAAGAAAGCCATATTTTCACCTTTTTTGGTACGAATTACTTTTATCTTCTGAACTTCAACCAAGATAATAGCATAGCTATTTTCTGATAAATTACTAATAGGAGTGATCGGATAAATAGCCTTACTTGCAATAGCTTGTAGTGGATGTTTGCTGACGCCTACTCCTAGGAGCTCTTGTTCCATGTAGAATTTTTCTTGCTCCGTCCAGTCCTCCGAATCTTGCCAACTATAGATGGTCTCTCCAAATAAGCTTCCTAATACTTTCACAAATTCAAATAGATTAGATAAGTTATTGAATACTTTTTTACGATTTTTTTCAAATGAATCGAAAAGACCAACTTTTACCAAAGGTTCCATCAAGGGAAGTTTCAAATAATTCTCAGGTAGTTTAGCTAAAAAATCTTCAATATTAGAATAAGGTCTATGTTCAATAATCCAAAGCGCCAAATCCTTGCTGAGCCCCTTAATCGATTTCAAACCTAGATAGATAGACTTGTTCGCAATTTTATCGTGATAGGGAATAGTATTAATGGACAATGGGGCTACTTCAAAACCTGCTTCTAAGGCATCTGTTACATAATCACTGTTGGCAGAATTCAACATAATCTGATAAAAGATGGCTGGATAATGCGTTTTGAAATAGGCCAACTGGAAGGCCAAGGCTGAGTAGGCATAGGCGTGAGATCGGTTAAAACCATAACCTGCAAACTTCTCCATAACATCAAAAACCTGCTCTGCTTTTTCCACAGTATGACCAGCTTCTATGGAGCCTTGAATAAAGGAAGCCCTCATCTCATGCATGGCAGAGGCATCCTTTTTACCCATAGCTCGACGCAAAATATCGGCCTTCCCAAGACTAAATCCAGCAAATCGCTGAGCAACCTGCATAACCTGCTCCTGATAGAGCATAATGCCATAAGTTGGAGCCAAAATATCCTCCAGAGCTGGATCTAGAACAGTCACTTCTTCCTGCCCATGTTTTCTTGCCACAAAATTATTGATATAGTCACTAGCACCTGGTCGATTTAGGGAAGTAGTTGCTACGACATCTTCAAAACAGACAGGCTGCACACGCTTGAGCAGGCGAATAGCACCAGGTTGCTCAAATTGAAAGATACCTTTTGTATTACCAGACGCAAACAAAGCTAGGGTGTCGTTGTCTTCTAAATCGATTTCTTCAATTTTCAAGTGAATACCTTCTGATTCAGCAAGCAATTCTTGCATCTTCTGGACAAAGGTCAAATTTCGCAATCCCAGAAAGTCCATTTTCAATAGCCCGTTAGATTCAACTCCATGAGCATCATACTGAGTCAGTGGAATTTCGTCACCATGCTTTAGAGGGATGTAGTCAGTCAAATCCTGGTCGCTAATCACAACACCAGCCGCATGGACTGAGGTTTGTCTTGGATAGCCCTCAATCTTACAAGCAATGTCAAAGGCTTTTTGGTATTCTAACTTACTATTGATTTGCTGACGAAACTGGAGATTGCCCTCATAGGCCGACTTAAGATTGTCCCGAAAACTGATTTTCTTAGTAATTGCAGATAATTCATACTCTGGCACACCAAAGCGTTTCAGGACATCACGTAAAGCTTGTTTGGCACCAAAGGTTGAAAAAGTAACGATTTGAGCAGCATGTTTACTGCCATATTTATTGCCAACATACCTGATAAAATCTGGACGATAAATATCAGGAATATCGATATCAATATCAGGCATAGTATAGCGTTCACGATTGAGAAAGCGTTCAAAAATCAGATTTTTCTCTACTGGGTCAATCCCTGTGATATCTAAGGCATAAGAAACCAAGCTGCCTACTGCAGAACCCCGTCCCATTCCCATATAATAGCCATTCGAACGTCCGAAACGCAACAAATCCCAAACAACCAAGAAATAATCATCAAAGCCCATATCATGAATAACAGCTAATTCTTGGTCTAGACGGTCTTGATATTCTTTACTAGACAATCCCTTCTGAGCAAGCCCCAATTCAGCACGCTCTCTCAACTCTTCTACGGCTGGTCTCGCTGGGTTAAAACGAGGCAGTTTCAGACTAGTATCCAAGTCATACGAAATACCTGAAATAAGTTTTTCTAAATTGTCCAAGGCTTGAGGAAAGCGTTCTTGGAATAGTTTTTCTAAAGAACTTGCTGATATAAAGACATCTTGTCTTGAACGCAAGGGAACTTCTCTGAGTGGTAGATTTTCTTTAATCGCAGTTAATACTTGCAGAACTTCTCTATCTCTGCTTTCAAAAGCATTGACCCGATACAGTGGCAAAATAGGATGATGAAATTCGCTTGCCAGTGTTTCTGGATAAACGCCAATATAGTAATCGCAGCCTAGATTTAGCGACTCCAGTCCATCAAAATAAGGCACAATTACCGCAATATCCTCTAGATACTGAGATAGAACTGACCAATTTTTCTCCCCCTGCATCTTGGTTGTTGAAAGCTTCATCAATTGCTGATAGCCCACACTAGATAGAGCTAAAAAGCGCAGATTCACTTCCTGATTATCTACAAACACAGTCATTTCAAGCCCTAGTAAAGGATGAATGCCGTATTTTTTTGTAACCTCTAGAAAGTCAAAAGCACCATAAAGATTATCAATATCCATCATAGCCAAATGAGTGTAGCCGAATTCTTTAGCTGCTCTCACGTACTTGTCGATCGAAATGACGCTCTCCATAAAACTATAGACTGTTTTTGTATCTAGTTGTGCGATCAATTTACACTTCTCCTCTATCCTTCTCACTATATTATACCATTTTCAAAAAAGAAAAGAACCTGAGATGTTAAATCTCAAGTTCTTTCTTAGGCTGAATCAATCACTGTTTGAAAGAAAGTCTGAATTATTCTTCGTCTTTTCTTTTCTTACGAGCAATCAATCCGAATCCACTCAAGGCTCCTAAAAGTCCAAGTGCTGCTAAGCTAGAGTGTGCTTCTGTACCTGTATTTGGAAGTTCACGTTGATCATCCATATACTGTGGTGTAGCAGGCTCTGCTGTTTGTTCTGGTGTCACTGGAACTACTGGTTGTTCAGGAGTCTCAGGTGTCACTGGAACAGGATTTGGTGCAGGACTAGGTTCTGGTTGAGGCTCTGGAGCTGGATTTGGTTGAGGTTGTGGTTGTGGTTGTGGAGTTGGTATATTACCACCTCCGCCACCATTGTTGCCACCACCATTATTTGGTGTAGGATCCTTAGGAACGTAGTTGATTGGTGTATCTTGCGTTGGATCACCAGGTACCTCTGGTACTTCGTATCCTTTCGTTGGATCATTTGGATCAACTGGTTTCAATGGATTTCCATTTGGATCTACAGGGATAAATCCTGGTACGTAAGGTACTTTTGGTTTATCTGTTCCTGGTTTAGTTGGATCTTTCGGATCATTTGGATATGTGATTGGATTTGTTGGTGTTCCTGGAATATTTGGAATCCATGAACCCAACTTATCGTAAATCACTGTTTCATTGATATCCTTGATTGTATCAGGAGTTACTTGTACATCTTTAGTTGATGATTCTAGATCACCAGCTTTAGCGATGTATCCTTTCACAACTGGTACTGGGTATCCATTGAAGATATCATCGTTACGATCTGTTGTCCATTTACCATAAGTGATTACACCAGTTACTAAGTTCACTTTCGCCTCACGAGTGAACTTGATAGTTTCTGTACGAGTTTCAGAAACTTCTTTTCCATCACGATCTACATACTTAATTGTACGTGTAGCAGCTTTTTCAGTTACCATATCTTTCACTGAATCTGGCCATACTGGGCTGTTTGGATCGTTAGGGAATACTGGCTTGCCTGGTTCAGGTTTTGATGGAGTAATCGGTGTTCCATCTGGATTCTTCGGTAAGTTTGGATCGTTTGGATCAACTGGTTTACCTGGTGTAACTGGAATGATTCTTTCAGCTACTGTTACAGTAAATTTCTGATCTACCGATTTATCTTTATCAAATACTCTGTCTGTATCTTTAGATGGGAAGTTATTGTTAACTACTCTATATCCAGCTTTTTCAAGTCTTTCAATAGTCTTAGTCACTTCATCAACTTTAGACTTGTTGAAGTTAGCTCCTGAATCACCTTCATCCACTACTTGAGTTGATACTTCTTTATCATTTTCATCTACGAACTTAGTGATAGCTTTTTGCTTATCAGTTTCGTAAATGATTTCAATATTTTTTCCTGGTTCTGTTGGTACTGGTGGTACTTCATATCCTTTCGATGGATCTTTTGGATCAACTGGTGTTAATGGAACTAATGGGTTAATGTCTGGATCAAAAGGCTTAGTTGGGTCTTTTGGTACTTTTGGCTCAGTTCCTGGGTAATGAGGAACGATCGGTTTATCAGTTCCTGGTTTAGTTGGATCTTTCGGATCATTTGGATATGGGATTGGATCAATTGGTGTTTCACCATTCGGTACTTTCGGTACCCATGAACCAAGTTTAGTGTAGACAACTTCGATATTTTCATCTTTAGAGTCTGCAGTTAAGTTTTCTGTAGCTGCTACTTCTTTTTGTTTCGCATCTTTCAGGATGTATCCTTTAACGACTGGTGATGTTACAGCATCGAACTTCTTATCTCCATCTTTAGCAGTCCAGTCACCGTAAGTTATTTCACCTGTTACAGTGTTGATCTTAGCTTCACGAGTGAATGTCACTTTATCCGTTACTTTCTTAGCAACTTCCTCACCTTTTTCGTTAACATAAGTGATTGTACGGTTCACGTGACGAGTTGTGTCAATCTTCTTAATTAGATCTTCTGTCCATTTTGGTCCATTAGGGTTGTTTGGATCGATTGGATCACCCGGTTTTGGTTTGTTTGGATCATTTGGATTTTCTGGATCAACTGGTTTAAGTGGCTCAACGTGTGGTTTAACCGTTACTTCGAAGACTTGATCTGCTTTTGTATCTTTATCGTAGTTCTTATCTGTAGCTGTTGTGAATCCGTCAGTTACTAAGTCATATCCAAGTTTCTTCAAGTCTGCAAGTTTATCTGCTGTTGAGTACTTGATTGGCTCTCCAGATTTACCTTCTAGGTTATCTGTATGAAGTACTGTTCCTGTTCCTTCTACCACATAAGTTACTTTCGCTTTTTGAGTATCTTTCTCATAAGTGATTTCAGTATCTTCTGTTGGGTTTTCAGGTGTTGGTGGAACATAACCTTTACTTGGATCGTTTGGATCTACTGGTTTCAGTGGATTTCCATTTGGATCTTTTGGAGTTGTTCCTGGAACATAAGGAATCGGTGTTGTTGGTGTTCCTGGTTTCGTTGGATCTGTTGGATCGTTTGGATATTGAGGTTTATCAATATTTGGAACTTCGAATCCTTCTGGTACTTTTGGTACATATTTACCTAGTGGTGTGTAAACGACATTCACTACTGAATCAGCTGCATCGTGAGCAACATTTTCTACTTTTTCAGCTGCTTTAATATCTGCAACATATCCTTCGATTACTGGAGATGTTACCTCAGCTAATGTTTGTGGTTCTGTCCAGTCAGAAGTATATGTGATTTCACCTGTTACTTTGTTTAGATCACCTTTACGAGAGTAACGAAGTTTTTGTTCTACAGTTGGACGAGCCTCTTGACCACGTTTATCAGCGTCTACTTTATCAGTATTTGCGTATCTGTAGTTGATTGTACGATTTACTTCATCTAGTAATCCAAGTTGTTCGTAAGTACGTTGTTTTGGATCTCCCGGTACTTTGTCTCCTGGTTTTGGAGTAACATTAGGATTATTTGGATCTAGCGGTTTATCTGGATCGATTGGAGTAATTCCTTCTTTAACGATTACGTAGTAAACTTGGCTAATTCCTTTATCACCTTTATCGTCTTTGTCATCGAATGTACGGTTTTCCTCAGCGTAGAATGCTACACGTTCTGCTGTATAAGCTGGATCAGTTGGTTCAACAACTTCATAACCTTTAGCTTCTAACTCAGCTTTAACGTTATCAACATTTGTTGTCTTGATTGCTTTACCTGTGTCTCCTGCTTCCGCAACTGATACGTGAACTGCAGTTCCATCAGCTTTAATGAAGTGAACTAGAGCTACTTGAGAACCATCCTTAACATACGTGATTGTAGTGTTTTGAGTTGGATCTTCCGGTACTTTTGGTACTTCATATCCTTTCGTTGGATCGTTAGGATCTTTCGGAGTTAATGGTTTACCGTTTGGTCCTACAGGTGTTGTTCCAGGGATGTATGGTACTACTGGAGTTTCAGCAGGTGTCCCTGGTTTTGTAGGATCGTTTGGATCATTTGGATATGGTTTTGGAGTTAAGTCAGTGTTCGCTGGAGGTGTTACTCCTTCAGGAATTACTGGTACATATGAACCAAGTTTACGGTAGATAATTGTTTCTTCACTATCTTTATCTGTAGCTTTAACATTTTCACGAGCTGTAGATTTAGCGGCTGAAGCTACATATCCAGGTTTATCTGGAGTTGTTATAGAATCGATTGTTGTATCGTCACCTTTAGCTTTCCAATCACTAAAGTTAGAGATTGCTCCAGTTACTGGATCTAAGTCAGCTGTACGAGTGAATGTTAATGTTTGGACATTATCAGGGATACCTGCATCTGATCCGTCAGCTAGTTTGTAGTGAACTGTGTGCGTTACTTCTTCGATTAATCCTAATTCTTTGTACGTACGACCTTTTGGATCGTTTGGTACTTTGTCTTCAGGTTTTGGAGTAACAGCTGGAGTATTTGGATCTGCTGGTTTAGAAGGATCTAATGTTACTGGTTTTGTAGTATAAACTACTGTTTCATTAATGTCTTCAGCAGTTGCTGTTACTTCTGATGCTGGTACAGTCACTTTATTTGGAGTGTAATTCTTAATTTCTGGTGAAGTTACTTCTTCAAATGTTTGAGCTGGTGACCAGTCTCCGAATGTAATCTTACCAGTTACTGGGTTAATTGTTGCTGAACGTTTGAACTCTTTCGTTTCTTCTACTGAATCAGCAGCCTTCTTACCGTCTGCATATACATAGTTGATTGTACGTTTAACTTCTTCTTTACGTCCATCTTCTAACTCTTTGATTAACTCTGGAGTCCATTTTGGTCCTGTTGGATTATTTGGATCAATTGGTTTATCTGGAGTTGGTGCTGGATCATTTGGATTTACAGTTACTGGTTTAATCGCTACAAGGACTTTGTATTCTTGGTTAGTCTTAGAGTCTGCATCAAACTTACCATTTTCTGGGTAGTTGTTTTCAACAACTGTATATCCTTTAGCTTTCAGAGCTTCGATTGTAGCTGTTACTTCTGTACCTTTCGTAAATGCTTTTCCTGTATCTCCAGTATCAACGATTGATTGAGCCACTCCACCTTTTTCAGTCTTATCCGTTTCACTGTTTACTTCAATGAAATGAACAACCGCTACTTGAGAACCATCTTTCGTATAAACAATTGTTGTATCCTCAGTTGGATTTGTTGGTGTTGGTGGGTTATAACCTTTCGTTGGATCGTTAGGATCTTTTTGAGTTAATGGTTGTCCATCTGGTCCTACTGGTGTTGTTCCTGGAACATATGGAATCGTTGTTGTTGGTGTTCCTGGTTTTGTAGGGTCATCTGGATTGTTTGGATATTGTGGATTTTCAATTGTCGGAGGAGTGAATCCTTCTGGAACAACTGGTACAAATTTACCTAAATCTTTATAGATAACTTTTTCAATAATATCTTTATCCGTTGCATTAACACCCGTTACATCTTGCTTAGATGACTCAACATCTCCTGTAGCTACGTATCCAGTTTTAACTGGTACTACAGCTTTACCTTCAAGAGTTGTATCGTTATCTTTAGCAGTCCATTCACTATAAGTAATTTCACCTGTAACTCCATTTACTGATGCTGTACGTGTGAAGCTTACTGTAGTTTCATGTTTAGGTTCTGCATCAGTTCCACGTTTAGAAGTATCTGCTACATCATCTGCATAAGTATACGTAATTGTACGTTTTACTTCTTCTGCCAGTTTAAGATCTTTATATTTTGGTCCATTTGGATTTTTTGGATCTACTGGTTTTTCAGGATCGAAGTTTGGATCTTTTGGATCAATTGTAATTTGTTTTGTTTTGTAAACTACAACTTCTTCATAATCAGCAGCATCTGCCGTCACAGTTTTCGCTGGTACGTCACTTACTGTTGGATTACTTACTAATGCTGAAGTGTATCCGTCAATTGTAGGAGTTATTACAGCTTCAAATCCATCAGTTGTCTTAGGTGTCCATGCTCCATATTCAACTTCTCCTGTCACAAGGTTAACTTTAGCTGTTCTAGTAAATTCAAGCGTTTGAACTTTCTTAGCTACAACATCTGTTCCAAGTTTGCCATCTTCTACTGGAGTTGCATTTTCATATACATACTTGATTGTACGTGTTACAGATTCAGTTGTCTTCAAGTCTTTAACAGATTCTGGCCATTTTGGTCCATCTGGTTTTGTTGGATCTACTGGTTGACCTGGTTCTGGTTTCACATAACCTGGAGTTGTTGGATCAGTTGGAATATCTTTAACAATCGGTTTGAATGTTACTGTATACTCTTGGTTTGTTGATGCATCAGCGTCAAATACTTTTTCAGCATCTGTTGATGGATAATCTTTTTCACCTGCATTTACATTAGCTACTTTTTCATATCCACGAGCTAAGATCTTATTGATTGCCGCAGTAACATCCGCATCTTTCGTAAAGGCTTTACCTGTATCTCCTGTATCGACTACTGATGGTTCTAATCCTTTACCAGTTGTATCTACAAATTTCGTTACAGCTACTTGAGAACCATCTTTCGTATAAACGATTGTTGTATCCCCTGTTGGTGTTGTTGGAGCTGGTGGTAAGTATCCTTCTTCTTTATTAGCAGGGTTTTTCGGTGTCAACGGTTGTCCATCTGGTCCTACTGGTGTTGTTCCTGGAACATATGGAATCGTTGTTGTAGTTGTTGGATCACCTGGTTTAGATGGATCATCTGAGTTTGGATATTGTGGATTTTGAATTGTAGGAGGAGTGAATCCTTCTGGTACAACTGGTACATATTTACCTAGTGCTTTATACACTACTTTTTCCGTAATATCTTTATCTTCTGCTTTAACTGATGTTACATCTTTCTTAGATGAATCTACATCGCCTGTCGCTACATAACCTGCTACTTTAGGAAGTTCTGCTTTTCCTTCTAATGTAGTGTCATTATCTTTAGCTTCCCATTCTCCGTATGTGATTTCTCCTGTTACTGGGTTCACTTGAGCTACACGAGTATAGTTCACTTTTGTAGTGAATGGATCAGCTACATTCGTTCCAGCTTTATTGCCATCTTTTTCAGCTTGGTTCAATTCACTTGCTTCTGTTGAGTAAGTGTACGAAATTGTACGTGTTACTTCTTCAGTATTTTTCAATTTCGCAAGTAATTCGTCAGTCCATTTTGGTCCATTTGGATCATTTGGATTAATTGGCTCATCTTTCTTAGGTTCTTTATAACCTGGAGCTTTGGGATCAACAGTGATTAGTTTAGTTTTGTATACTACTACTTCTTCGAAGTCTTTATCTGTAGCCGCAACAGTTTTCTCTGGTACATCAGCTGTTGTTGGAGTTACACCTGCAACTGCCGCTGTGTATTTCTCTAATACTGGAGATGTTACTGCTTCGAATTTTTGGTTCGCTGACCAATCTCCGTATGTGATTTCTCCTGTCGCAACATTAATCTTACCAGGACGAGTAAATTTAAGTGTTTTAACTTTCTTGTCAGCTACACTTGTTAGATTAGATTCTGCTACTGGAGTACCGTCTTCGTATACATACTTAATTGTACGTGTTACTTCTTCTTGTACTTTTACAGCGTTGATTAATGCTTCAGTCCATTTTGGTCCATCTGGATTACTTGGATCGAGTGGTGTTACACCTGGAGTTGGTTTTGGATTATCATTGCTTGATGGTTTAGTTGGATCAAATGATGGAACATCTACTACTTTAGCTTTGAATTTCACAACATATTCTTGATCAACTGCAGCATCTTTATCGAACTTGTCTGCTGATACAAATCCGTTATCAACAAGTTCATAACCTTTCTTAACTAGCTCAGCAATCTTATCAGTTACTGAAGTTGCTGTTGTAGCTGGGTAAGCTGCTTCAGATTTACCTGTTACTGCGATTGGATCTGCAAGACCTGGAGTAATGACTTTATCTGTATTAGTAGGGTCTACTTCTACGAATTTAACTACAGCTTTTTGATCTACTGGAGAGTATTTAACAGTAACTAGCAGTTTATCTGGACTTGATTCTGGATCGATGTCCGCTGTTGCTTCTACTAGCGCATTGTCAGGTAAATATCCTGGAACAGTAGGAGATGTTACATTATTAAATCTTCTATCACTATCTTCTTGAGTTACTTCTGTTTCCACTCCTGTTGTTGGAGAAATCTTCGATATTTTTCCTGCTGAAGCTTCCCATTTACCATAACTAACCGCTGCTTTTGCTTCTGCTGTTGCGTTAGCTTCTTTAGCTTTATTTTCTACAAACTTAAATAATGTAGCTTTTGCATCTTCAGCTGCTTTAGAATTTTCTCCACTTGCTTTTACAACATCATTATATTTTTTATATTCTTCTGGATATAATCTTGAAGTTGCTGCAAGATCAAGTTTACGAGTACGCGTAAATGTTAGAGTTTCTTTTACTCTATCCGCTTTGTCATTATCATTAACTTTTACAAATGCTTCTTTTCTATCAGCTGGAATTTCATCAGCTAGATTTTTGTCTGCTACATCTGCTACTGCTTTATCAGCATAAACATAGTCAATATAACGTGTTACTGTTCTCGTTTCGTTGTCTGAAGCTGAAAGTTCAGTTTTCTTATGACGTAGATATACGTTGAATGGTTGATCAACATCTTTATCATTATCAAATGTGCGTCCATCTGCGATAGCCTTACCTTGAGCATCATTTGTATAGTCATCTGTTACTAATTCATAACCAAGATCCTCATATTTCTTAATAGTTTCTGCTGTTAAGTAAGGAATCTTCGTATGAGATTTACCTTGAAGTTTCTCTACGTTATAAGTTGTTTTCGCATCTGGATTTGTTGCAGGAGCAGTTGCCGCTGTTTGTATTTCAAGAATACGAGCATCTCCTGTTGCATCTAAGTCGATATACGTTACATTCGCTTTTTGTTTATCAGCTTTATAAACAACATACATATCGAAGTCATCTTTGTCGTCTGAACGAACTTCTGATACTAATGGTTCGTATGCACCAACATCTCTAGTATTGTCAGCTACTGGAGTATACAATCCAACAGGTTGTTTACCATTGTGGATGTGTCCCATCTTACCATCTGCACGAGGAGTGAAGTCTGCTGTTACTACTTCTGCAGTATATCCTTTAACAGTTGGTGAGATAATTTCTTTAAATTTAGAATTATCCGCACTTGAAGATGTCCATTTACCAATGATAATTGTTCCTTGATTGAACTTAGTTCCTTTTGGAATTGTTTGTCCAACTTTATAAGTTGTTCCTGCTGCATCCGTTACTTGGTTTGTTGTAATGATTTCTTTATCTGTTTCACCAGCCTCAGTAAAGATTTGATAATCACGAGTATAGTCAATTGTTTGTGTACGAGTAACTGGTGTGTTATCGATTGCTACAATTGGATTATTATCTTTATAAGAATCTTGGCTTGTTGGATTATCGTTATCATTTTCATATACATAATGAATGGTACGAGTAATTGATGCTTTCGACTGTGGTTTAACAATTGGAGTATATTTGGCCTTACCATAGTCAGTTCCATAGCGACTTGTTACAGGGTCTCCTGCTACTTTATTGTTATAGTCAATATCCGGTTGTTGTTTTGTTACACCTGTACCTGTACCTACGAACTTAGGATGTGGAGTAAATTTAATTTCACCACTATCTTGATTTAATGTGTACGTACCTTCATTTTCGATTACGATTTCTGTATCTGTTACTTTAGTATAGCTACGAGGTACTGTTGTAACTTCTCCAGTTTCAGGATCAATATGAACTGCATCTGGAAGTTTAGAACCCATTAAGTTCTCATACGTTGTTGCTTCGCGAGATCCTTTTGGAACAATATCATTGTTAGCGTTGTATGTTGTTCCGTTTAATGTGACACTCTCACCTTTCGGAACAAGCTGATCCGCTGATGTTTCCTTGGCTAAAGTTGAAATCTTATTTCCGGTTTCACGCGGAATTGTTTGTCCAGTATTATAAGTTACATTGTCGAATGTATTATTAGCTGAATTAGTAAATGGCGTATTGATAGTAGCTCCTGCTGGAATTGTTCCTCTCGCTGGAATTGTTTGCTCTGTTCCATTCGCTAATGTTACTTTTACTTCCACTGGTGCTGGGTGATTGCTTTGAGGTTTTGCACCAGCAGGGATCGTAGTACCTGAAACTAATCGAATGTTATTTACAGTGACATTTCCTGTTCCTGTAACATTCACATCACCAGTATTCGCTATTGTAGTTCCTGCCGGAATTTTATCTGCTGGTTTATAAGTGACTGTTGTTCCATCTGTTAGTGTAACAGTTGTTTCCTTATCAACTTTTGTATCTTCTGTATATAATTTCCCTGGTGTTTCTTTTCTAGTTGCAAAAGTTGGTTTCTTAGTTTTATCTAGTATTACATAATCAGCTGTATACTTAACGTCTTCTACTTTATCATTCGTAACAGTTTCAACAGTTCCATAAACTGGGATAGTTGGATTAGATTTTTGAACAGCACCTTGAACATCCTCAGTAGTAGTATCTTCTCCTACTGGACGAACGTCGATTACCGTTGGAATATAACTAGTATCCATTGATTTGGCACCGTTATTTCCATTGTTTACATTTTCTAATACTTTATCTTTTTCAGCTAGAGTCGTACTTGTTAGAGATTCTTTAATTGTATCTTCTGTAGCTTCCCATCCAGTGTGACTTCCATTATCATCCCACGCGCGGATAGCTACCCCTTTAGCTGTACCTACAAATCCTGCTTCTGGTTGAAAACTAATCTTAGTAAAGCTTAGAGAACCTTGTGTAGTATTCTTACCTTCTGCAGAACCTTCATTTAGTTTATAAACCCCAACTTTATTCCCAGCTGTATCATATTCAGTATATTCAGATAAGTAATATTCAGTCTTACCTGTCAATTTATTCGTTACTTTAACAGCTGTACCAAGAGTATTTCCTCTTGCATCTTTAACAACAACTTCCGTACCGTTATAGATTGTTTGGCTTAAGTGGTCTTTTACTTCAACAGTCTTACCAGTTGGTTCTTCAGATTTAACAACCGTATCATTTAACACCATCTTAGGCGCCGTATTATTATCAATTTCCGCCCATTGTTTATAGTTAGATTCAATTGTTTTACCACTAGCCTTGAACATAGCGTTGGTAGGGAAATTCACTTCTTGTTTTTTCCCTTGAAAATCTTTTGTTTCATGACGTGTTCCACGAGGTGGGTGAATAACGTTCGCAACAAAGTCTTCTACTTCCCCTGAAGACGCTAATCCTGTTGGTAATCTTAAGTCGTTTTTGTCTACAGAAACACGTAAACGAACACCAAGATTATCTACTGATGTGTTTAATAATTGAGGTGTATTTTTGAAGGTGATATCATATGTTCCATCAGCATTAGCTGTTACTAATTCAGATGATTCATAAAGATCAAATTTACCGTTACCGTTAAAGTCAACCCATCCACGAACATAAGCCACATCATTATTAACACCACGATTAACTTTGACACCTTTTAAGATATATTCATTTTCACTTGCATGACGTAGTGTGTATTTAGTTGCTACTGCTGGATCAAGAAGTTGTCCTTCACCTTCATCAGGTAGGTTACCTACACCAAGTCCACGTGTTGCTTGATTGTATAGACCTTTAATTGGTAAACCATCTCCACCTTGTAATGTATTAGCTGTTGATAGAATTTCACCATTTTTAATCGCTACTTGCGTTCCATCAGCCATACGAATTACAGGGTTTTTACCATCTAATAAGTATGTTCCTGATTGACCTTTAGAGTTTGTAACTTGCGTTGAACCGCTAACAAGACTGATTTCTTTATAATCTTCTGAGTTAACTAAGTCATCAAGTACCCAAGCTCCATTCGGTTCAGTGATTGTTGTACGGAAGTCTGTATCTGCAGGAACATCTCCTAAATATGGTTGTGTCGCAGTTACTTGCGTTCCATTCTTATCTTTATTAAAGTTACCAATGATGTGTTGTGCTGAACCATAAGAGGCTGGTGCATCCCCACCATCATAAATAACGAAACCTACTGTTGCTGATTGGCTACCATTGGTATTAATGTAAACTCCTAAGTTCTCAACATTTTGAGTAAGACCTATAGGAAGATCATAACCATCATTAATACCTGAATTGAAAGGTCCGAATAATTGGCTTCCATAACCTGTTTCCGTTTTATTCGCCCACTCAGAAAGATTATAACCTGTTGATAACCTTGCATTTGTTTTTCTATCGAAAGTATATGTAAAGTTAGAGTTAATATTTCTATTAGGGAATAAACCTTTAGAAGCCGTTTTGTTTTTATTCAAACGCATGAACTCTTCCCAAGGTGTTCCATCAGATTCGAACTGAGTAAATTCTGCCGCACCTAAATCTTCTGAATCAACTGCAATCGCATTAACCGCGACTGGGCGTCCATTATATGTTGCTGATAATTGGAACTTAACCCCAACGTTACCACCATCATAAGCTGGAGCAAAGGCAGTTAATCGTTCACGAGTTACCCCGTTTGAATCTTCATATTTAGTTTCAAATCCTGCTAATCGTAAATGACTCCAGTTCGGATCTTGTCTTGTTACAATGACGTCTTCACGTTGAACAACACCATCAACAGGGCTTCTGTTGATATTTTCAGGTTCACCATTAGCTTTATTTAAAGTATATGTTTCTGTGGTAACTTTTTTACGAGAAAGGGAACTTACTGTTGCACTTAATGTATAACCTTTTACCTTAGTTGGTACATCGAAACGCATTCCTTCTTGAAGAACCTCAAATATTTCATTATTAAATCGTCCTTCAGATAGACCTTGTTGCACTTCATGTTTCACATGATCATATGTTTTCCACAATGTATATTTAGCTAATCCAGACGCTAAAAATGCCGGATCATTTGTTTTCTTACCTACTAACTCTGGATGAGTTGTAGATTCAAGAACTGTACGAACCATTGTAAAACGGCCACGTTCTTGACGTCCTTTTGAACTAGTGAAGTTAACCATAGCTGGATTGTCAACATATTCAACAGCTCCTACTTTTGTTCCATCAGAATAGGTAATAGACGCAGTAGCGAAGTCAAACCAGTTGATTGCTTCACGAAGTTGACTATGGTTTTTTTCACCAGCTGAACCATAAGCTACATCACCAATAGCAAAATTATATGTTTTACTACCATTTTGATCTACCTTACCATTAGCCAATGTTACAGTTGCTACGGCAGCACCTGTATTACCTTTTCGTTTAACTTCGATTTTATCTTCAGCTGTCAAGGATGGATTTGCAGTACGGATTTCTTTTTCAATGGCACGCGCTTCCTCCTCAGTAATATCTCCAACATTATTAACAACAACTTTGTTAATAGGATTAGCAATAGCTACTGTAGAACCTGCTGCATCCGTCAACACAGCTTCAACCTTACCTACATGTCCTGCACGTTTCATCTCAGCATAGACTGCTTCAATAGCAGATGAGATACGTTGGAGTTGGGCATCCAATTCTTGCTTCGTGATTTCTCCAGCAGCAAGAGCTTTCTTAGAAGCTTCGATTTGAACTTTAGCTGAAGCTACTGCAGTTGCAATTGCTTCTTTTCCAGCTTTATCTTCTGCCTTTTTATCCGCAAAGTTTGAGGCAGTTGTGTTCAATACTTCTGCTTCAGATGTCAACTGCTCAAGAACAGTTTTAGTAGCAGTAATTGGATTTTCTGCTTTCTTTTCGTCCTTTTTATCCGCTTTTTCATCAACTGCTTTTTCAGTTTTTTTGTCTGATGCAGGAGTTAGTGTTGCTTTTTCTTTGTCAGCAGCTTCTGTTTTTTCAGTTGTAGTAGCCTCAGATGCTTTTTCATCTTTCTTAGATGCTTCAGCAGCTAATTTCGCAACTTCCTCATCACTTAAGGCTGGCTTTTCTACTACAGCCGCTTCCGTAGTAGCAGAAAGAGCTGGTGTCGTCACATTTGTGACATTATCACTTGCCTTATCATCTTTTGGAGCAGATGCAACAGCTTCTGTTTTATTTTCAGTAGCTGCTTCTTCTGCCTTGGCAGTCGTTTGGGCAGCACCCAAAATCAAGGCTGTCCCCAACAGTACACTCGCAGCACCAAAATGATACTTACGAATAGAGAAACGTTGGCTCAGCCCATACCAATCAAAAGATTTATTTTTTTGTCTTTTTGATTTATACATTTTTATCGCTTTCTTGTTTTAATGATTGTAATCATGAATACAATTACATACTCCAATTATACCACCCCCCCCCCGATTTAGTCAATGTATATCACGCTTTTTTACTGTTTTATAAAAGTAATTTCCTTTGTTTTTAAGAGTTAACATGTTAAAATATATACGCCGATGAATATTATTCTTTGGAGAGATTAATCTTGATTTTTCCCTCTTTTTTTGATATAATAATCTTAAGTATAATTTTATCGGAGGTTTTATGCGTTTTAATCAATTTAGCTATTTAGCGCTACCCAGAGATAGAATTATCTTTGAATTAAGAAAGTATGGATTTGATTTACCAGTCAACATTACAAATAAAAAAATGCTTGAAGCGTTTCTTATTCGTTTCTTTTTTAATTATAAAGATAGTGCCTATCCTCTATCCAGTTTGGCAGTTGATAAAGAAACTGACTTACTGACTTTTCTTCAGTCAGACAAAGAGTTGACTGCAGATATTTTCTACACTGTAGCCTTTCAACTTTTAGGCTTTTCTTATTTGGTTGACTTCGAAGATAGTGAAGTTTTTCGTAAAGAAACTGGATTTCCCATTGTGTATGGTGACTTGATTGAAAATCTCTATCAGTTACTTAATACGCGCACCAAAAAGGGAAATACTCTTATCGACCAACTTGTTAGCGATGGTCTTATCCCTGAGGATAATGACTACCACTACTTTAACGGCAAGAGTTTGGCTACTTTTTCTAGTCATGATGTGATTCGAGAAGTCGTTTATATTGAATCTCGTGTCGATACTGACCAAAAAGGGCTACCAGACTTAGTCAAGGTTAGCATTATTCGTCCTCGTTATGATGGCCAAATCCCTGCTATCATGACAGCCAGCCCCTACCATCAGGGAACCAATGACAAGGCCAGCGATAAGGCTCTCTACAAGATGGAGGGCGAGCTTGAGGTCAAACCTGCTCACAAGATTGAGCTAGAAGAACCTCAAGTCAATCTTGTCCAACCTCAAGGCCAAGCTGAGCTTGTGTCAGAAGCTGAGGAAAGGCTAACGCACATCAACGCTAGCTATAGCCTCAACGACTACTTCCTTCCACGAGGTTTTGCCAATCTCTATGTGTCAGGTGTTGGTACCAAAGACTCTACTGGTTTCATGACTAATGGCGACTACCAGCAAATCGAGGCTTATAAAAATGTCATCGATTGGCTTAATGGTCGTTGCCGTGCCTTTACCGACCACACGCGCCAGCGTCAAGTAAAGGCTGACTGGTCAAATGGAAAAGTCGCTACAACTGGACTTTCCTATCTAGGTACCATGTCCAATGGTCTTGCGTCTACAGGAGTCGATGGTTTAGAGGTTATCATTGCCGAGGCCGGCATTTCTTCATGGTACAACTATTACCGTGAAAACGGTCTGGTAACTAGCCCAGGTGGCTATCCAGGTGAGGACTTTGACTCCCTTGCTGAACTGACCTACTCACGAAATCTCTTGGCTGGCGACTATATCCGTGCCAATGAAGCTCACCAAGCTGACTTAGAAAAAGTAAAAAAACAACTGGATCGCAAGTCTGGCGACTACAATCAGTTTTGGCATGACCGCAACTATCTGCTCAATGCTGATAAAGTAAAGGCAGAGGTTGTCTTTACTCATGGTTCTCAAGATTGGAATGTCAAACCACTTCATGTTTACCAGATGTTCCATGCCCTTCCTAGTAATATCAACAAGCACCTCTTTTTCCATAATGGCGCCCATGTGTACATGAACAACTGGCAGTCTATTGACTTCCGTGAGTCCGTGAATGCCTTATTGACTAAGAAATTACTAGGACAGGAAACAGATTTCCAACTTCCTACTGTTATCTGGCAGGACAATACAGCCCCTCAGACTTGGTTATCACTTGATAACTTCGGTGGCCAAGATAACTTTGAAACATTCGCACTTGGTCAAGAAGAGCAAGTCATTCAAAACCAGTACTCAGATGAGGATTTTGAGCGTTATGGTAAAACTTACCAGACCTTCAATACAGAACTCTATCAAGGGAAAGTCAATCAGATTACTATTGACCTTCCTGTGACCAAGGATCTCCACCTGAACGGTCGTGCCCAACTCAATCTTCGTATCAAATCCAGTACAAATAAGGGGCTCTTATCTGCCCAACTGCTAGAATTTGGACAGAAGAAATACCTACAACCTTATCCAGCTGTATTAAGTGCTAGAACCATTGACAACGGTCGCTACTACATGTTGGAAAATCTTAACGAATTGCCTTTTCGTGAAAATGCACAACGCATCGTGACAAAAGGCTACCTCAATTTACAAAATAGAAATGATTTACTGTTAGTAGAGAATATTACTGAAGATGAATGGATGGATATCCAATTTGAATTGCAACCAACTATTTACAAGTTAAAAGAAGGAGATACTCTTCGTTTAGTCCTCTATACTACTGACTTTGAAATAACAATCCGTGACAATACCGCTTACCACCTGACTGTCGATCTAGAACAGTCTAGCCTTATCCTACCTTGTCAAAAGGTATGATATCAGACTTTCAATATGGAAGATTTCCACTTAAACAGTTGAAACAAACATAAACTTGGTATCAACTTCAATCCCAATATGGGCTTATGATAGGTCTACACGGGAGCTTAGACAAAAGATACTAAGACTCTAACCAACATGTGTACTCATTAATAACACTCGCTACCACACCACATGTTGGAAAATCTCTGTGATTTGACATTAATCGTAAATTCACAACAAGTCGTGACAAAAGGCTACCCTAATTGAATGATTTACTGTTAGTAGAGGACACCAATGTAGATAAACGGATAGATACCCAATTCATCTACACTCAACTAGTGACAAGTTAAAAGAGTGGGATTTTCTCCATTTAGTCCTATACTACTGACTTTGAAATCATCATACGTGACAATACCGCTTACCACCCGACTGACGATTTCGTTCCGTCCACGCTTTCTGTACCCAGTACAAGGAGTAACATTTTATGAATAAATCTGAACACCGACACCAACTCATACGAGCTCTTGTAACGAAAAACAAGATTCATACTCAAGCTGAGCTACAAGCTCTTCTTGCCGATAATGATATTCAAGTTACACAAGCTACACTTTCGAGAGATATTAAAAGTATGAACCTCTCAAAAGTACGTGAAGAAGACAACTCTTACTACGTGCTCAATACAGGCTCTATCTCAAAATGGGAGAAACGTCTCGAAATCTACATGGAAGATGCTCTTGTCTTGATGCGTCCCGTTCAACACCAAGTCCTCCTTAAAACCCTTCCTGGACTTGCGCAATCCTTTGGTTCTATCATTGATGCATTAAGTTTCTCTGACGCTATCGCTACTCTCTGTGGTGATGATGTCTGCCTTGTCATCTGCGAAGATGCAGAAGCTGCTCAAAGATGCTTTGAAGAACTGAAAAAATTCGCTCCACCATTTTTCTTTGAAGAATAAGAAAATTCCGTGTCTGATGTGGCACGGAATTTTGTTATATTCTTTACTGAGATGGATTTTCTTTTTTAGTTCGTGCTAATCTCAGGGCACGATTTGGATTGAGACGATTAAATAGTTCTTCCAATTTCTTTTCATTCCAAACATCTGCGGCAGAAACGAAATTACCATCCGCATCTCGGAAAGATATCGGTTTATCTCCCATATCAGTCTCCTAGTCTACAAATTCAAACTCAAATTTACCAATGCGGACCAAATCCCCATCTTTAGCACCACGCGCACGAAGGGCTTCATCAACCCCCATACCACGAAGCTGGCGAGCAAATTTCATGACTGATTCGTCACGATCAAAGTTGGTCATATTAAAGAGTTTCATGAGTTTTTCACCAGAAAGTACCCATGTTGCATCGTCATCACGACTAATTTCAAAGGCTTTTTCTTCCTCATCAAATCCATAGTAGGCTTCTTCTTCCATATCTGACTCGTCGTAGAGCAAGAATTCTGGTGTCTTGTCTAGCAATTCTGCTGTAGCATCCAAAAGCGTAGCCAGACCTTGCTTTGTCAATCCAGAAATCGGGAAGATAGCTGGTAACTCTTCAAATTCATCATAGTTTTCAGCCAATTTTTTCTTAAATTCTTTAAGATTTTCCTGACTCTCAGGCATGTCCATCTTATTGGCTACAATAATCTGTGGACGCTCCATGAGACGAAGATTATATGACTCTAGCTCTTTATTGATAGCTAGATAGTCCTCATAAGGATCACGGCCTTCGCTAGCTGACATATCAATGATATGAAGGATGACACGTGTACGCTCAATGTGACGGAGGAACTGAGTTCCCAAACCGACACCCTGACTAGCCCCTTCAATCAAACCTGGTAAATCAGCTACTGCAAAGGATTCACCTGATTGGGTACGAACCATACCTAGATTTGGCACAATGGTCGTAAAGTGGTAGGCACCAATTTTAGGTTTAGCAGATGTGATAACACTTAAAAGTGTTGATTTCCCTACAGATGGGAAACCTACTAAACCAACATCTGCCAAGATTTTTAGTTCCAATTGTAACTCACGTTCCTGACCTGGTTCTCCATTTTCAGAGATTTCCGGTGCAGGATTTTTCGGTGTCGCAAAGCGGATATTTCCACGACCACCACGACCACCGTGGGCAACGATAAATTCTTGACCGTGTTCAATCAAATCTGTCAAGACCTTGCCTGTCTCAGCATCACGCACAGTCGTACCTTGTGGTACTCGAACTCTAAGGTCCTCAGCACCACGACCATGCATCCCTTTGGTCATTCCTTTCTCACCAGAATCAGCCTTGAAATGGCGATTATAGCGGAAATCCATGAGAGTACGTAGACCTTCGTCTACAACGAAGACTACATTACCTCCACGACCACCGTCACCACCCCAAGGACCGCCATTAGGGACATATTTTTCACGGCGAAAGGCAACCATACCATCGCCACCATTACCAGCCTTGACCTTGATCTTGGCTGTATCTAAAAACATACTCATTTTTTTCTTCTCACTTTAAAAAAGGGCTGGGAAATCCCAGTCACAAAATTTTCTTGAATCTATTTTATAGATTACTGAGGGCACCAATTGCAGTTGCAAAAATACCCAAAATACTTGCTACTAACATGATAAGTACGATAAGCAAGGTTAATTTCTCAAACATAGTTTTTTTACGTTTTCCATTATCTCCAAATGCCATTTTTATCTCCTTCGTTACATTCTATTTTCTATTATCTTAGCATGAATTCAGCTAGTTTTCAATAGTCACTTGCTACCGGCGCAATAATCCATAAAATGATATAAGCTACAATTCCTGCCCCATAACAAAATGCAAGAACACCCCATATTACGCGAACGATAGTTGGATCCATATCAAGATAATGGGCCACTCCGGCACAAACACCCGCAATCTTTTTATCAAGACTACTTCTCATTAATTGTTTTTTCATGGCTGTTCCTCTTTCTATTCCTCATGGTCTTTCCAATAATCTCTTATGCTGATTAACTGCGTTTTTGAAGCCTTCAGCATGCGTCTAGAGCCTTTTACGGGCACAGCGACCACCTGTTGCGGTAGATACAAAACTGTCTTAAAGATTCGCTGACTAACCGTATCGTCTTTAGCCAAATCTTTCTGGAAGTTATTTGAAATAATGGCATCCAGATAAAACTCATGCACTCGTTTTCCAAAATTCTCAGCTGAAATCTCGTACAATTTCTCTGATAAGGTATGCTCATTCATATCTGGCGTTGCAATCAGGGCTTCTAAAATAGCTCCAGCCAAATCATGTTCTCCATAATACAAGGTTCCAAACATTTTATCACTGATAAGATTGTCCAGATAAGGATTTCCATGTGCAATGACAGGCGTTCCACTGGCCAAGCTTTCCAAGTAGGTCAAGCCTTGGGTTTCACTTGTCGATGCTGAAATGAAGAAATCCGCTGCCTTATAGTAAAGAGCCGTCTCACTAGGAGCAACCATCCCTGTAAAGATGACTGAGTCTTGAATCTCTAGTTTCTTGGCTTGCTCTTTAAGGTCATCCAGATAAGGACCATCCCCAGCAACCACCAGTTTGACCTTGTCTTCCTCTTTCAGAACTTCTGCAAAGGCTGCTAGTACTGCTTGAATATTTTTTTCATAGGAAATTCTGGAAAGACTAAGCAACATCTGTTCGTCCTCTTGAATCCCTAATTTACTACGCAGTTCTTTTAGATTTTCTTGCTTGATTTCTGGACGCTCAAACTTGGCTAATTCAATCCCAGTTGGAATGACCCGTTTTTCAACCTTGACCTTATAGTCAGATAGCAAGTCACGGACAATCTCACTCGGGCAAATAACCCCATCCACATCATGCAGGAAACCTCTTACTAAGTACTTGACCATACTAGGACGAATCAACATCCCCTTAGCAATATAATGCACGTAGTCTTCGTATTGGGTGTGATAGGTATGGATGACTGGAATCTTCAATTCACGCGCAATCCAAATTCCCAACAAGCCAAGAGAAAATTCTGTCTGAGTATGGATAATATCCAGTTGATATTGTTTAGCAATTTCAAGCGCCTTGCTGAATCCTCGATAGGCAAAGCGGCGATCCTTAAAAGCAAAGAAAGGAACACTTGGAATGCGGATAATTTGCCAATCTTCATAACGATTGACATCCTTATCTGTCGTTGTAAATATAAAAACAGCATGTCCCTGCTTTTCAAGTTCGGTTTTCAAGGTTCGAATACTGGTCGCAACACCTGAAACCTGAGGAAAATAGGTATCTGTAAATAAACCAATTCGCATAGATTACCTCACTTTTTACTTTCTCCCTAAAGCGGCTTGTTTCTCATAAAAGTCCAACCAGATTTGTAACAGATGCTCTTCTGAATACTCTCTAGAAATATTCTTAGCTTTTTCTTTCAAATCTTTTAAAGCAGCAGGATTCGCTTGATATTCCAGAATAGCTTCTTTCATCTCTTCTCTGTCTGCTGTAGCCCGATAATTTCCCTCCAAAATTACCTTATAAAGATCTAAATCACGCAACATAATCGGAGCTTCACAACTGGCAGCTTCTAGGATAGTCATAGGAAAGAGTTCATTGTAACTAGGAAGCAAGAAAAGATCCGCTAGGGCATACAATTCGCGCATCCGCTCTGGCGATACAATACCTGGAAAAATCAAATTTTTAGGGGGATTTTCCATGATTTTCTTGTAGCGTTCATAACCATCTGTCATACCACCAAAAGAGAAACCACCTGCCCAGATAAAGGTAATTTGCGGCAATTCCTCAGCCAGACGGATAAAATCGTCAATCCCTTTGCGTTTCTGAACTTGACCAGCACCTACTACGATAAACTGATTGTCACTAAGACCTAGCTCTGTACGCAGTCTCGCTACCTCTTCCTGTGGAAGCGGATGCCATTTTTCCTTGTTGACAAAGTTAGGGATATAGGTCACTTTTTCACGTGGAATACCAGCTGCCACTAAATCCTCAATAAACATAGGATTGACCACCACCAAGTGCTCCATCCGGTTGTAAAAAGAAAATACATAGCGTTTCACAATTCCCTTTATGAAAAATGGAATTTTCAAACTCCCCTCGAGTGTATCAGGTAAGAAATGCACATAGCCAATTTTCCTTCCTGATCGTTTCTTCTGGAATGTTGATAAATAATAGGGGAGATCAATTGTATGAAAGTGAGTCACATCTGCCTCTATTGGAAGATTTTCTGTAACAATCAATTGGTCCTTGGCATCACGGTGAAGAAGACGAACTAATTCACGGTAAGCACCTGAAACTCCTTGTCCTGCTACTTTCTCACTTGAACTCAACATATTGATGCGTAATTTCTTTTTTTCCATAACTACTATTATATCATTTTCTTTGAATAAAATCAGCAAAAGAAAGGAGAGACTAGAGGAAAAGAGGGGGAAATTTCCTCGCTTTTCCAATAATCTCTCACATGTTTTTATTTGTTTACTTAATGCCTAGGGCAATACGTGCATAGCGACTCATTTTTTCAACAGTCCAGGCTGGATACCAAACTAATTTGACCTCAGTATCCGTTACTTCTGGAACCTCTGTCATAGCATCATAAATCTGGTCTGTCAAAAGGTCTGCTAGAGGACAACCCATGGTTGTCAAAGTCATATCAATCTCTGTTTGTCCTGTGTCACCGTCAAAACGAATTTCATAGATCAAACCAAGATTGACAATATCGATTCCCAACTCAGGGTCAATAACTTCTTCCAAGGCTGATAAAATTCGTGTTTTGATGTTTTCAATTTGCTCTTCTGTATAAGCCATATTCATCCTCACTCTTAGTCTTCAATAAAATCACGAAGCGGTTTGCTGCGACTTGGTTGGCGTAGTTTTCTCAAAGCTTTAGCTTCAATCTGACGGATACGCTCGCGAGTCACGTTAAAGACTTTACCCACATCTTCAAGGGTACGCATTTTACCATCATCTAGCCCAAAACGCAGACGCAAAACATTTTCTTCACGGTCTGTAAGAGTATCCAAGACCTCATCCAACTGCTCACGCAAGACGATACGAGTTGTATAGTCCACTGGATTTTCAATCACTTCATCTTCGATAAAGTCCCCAAGGTGGCTATCATCCTCTTCACCGATTGGAGTTTCAAGGGATACCGGTTCTTGGGCAATCTTCAAGATTTCACGAACCTTGTCAGGGGTCATATCCATACGTTCAGCGATTTGTTCTGGTGTTGGATCTTGTCCCAATTCTTGAAGGAGGTTACGCTGTTCACGAACCAATTTATTGATGGTTTCAACCATGTGAACTGGGATACGGATGGTACGAGCTTGATCCGCAATAGCACGAGTGATAGCCTGACGAATCCACCAAGTTGCGTAAGTTGAAAACTTGAACCCTTTAGAATAATCAAACTTGTCAACCGCCTTCATCAAGCCCATATTTCCTTCTTGAATCAAGTCAAGGAACTGCATACCACGACCAACATAGCGTTTAGCAATAGAAACAACCAAACGAAGGTTGGCTTCCGCAAGACGTTGTTTGGCTTCGATATCACCAGCTTCAACAGCAAGCGCCAATTCTTTTTCCTCTTCATTGGTCAAGAGAGGTACGACCCCGATTTCTTTCAAGTACATACGGACAGGGTCATTAACCTTAGCCGAAGTTGAACCAATCAAGTCCTCATCACTGAGTTCTGGCTCTTCTTCAGTGCTAAGAACACGCGCACTTGGATTTCCTTCGTTATCTGTGATAGAAATCCCTGCATCCTGAATTCGTTGCAAGAGATCTTCAATCCCATCAGCATCCAAGGTAAAAGGAATCACCAGACTTGCATTAATTTCATCATCAGTTGCTGTCCCTTTTTGTTTATGATTACGGATAAATTCTGCTACTTGTACATCAAATGTTGTTACTTCTTTTTGTTTTGTTGCCATTATTACTCCATTCTTCTCTTTTGGGAAATTAAACGTTCCAATTCTTCTAGGGCTGTGTCTGTATCTCCTACATGGCTCGCTTCCTGCACCTTCTTTTTGATTCTCATATTGTCCTGATTCAAGAGAGCCTTGTTTCGAGTCATTTCTACTTCACTAAGTTCCTGAGGTGACATCTCAGCAGGCAAATCCTGAGCTAAGACTTGGTACCAAGCTCTTTCAACTTCATCTGTCTGTTCTGCTAAAACTTCCGGAGGAAGATTTCCATACTGGCCAAGCAAGTCATATAAGACCTGAAATTCAGGTGTGTCAAATGCAAAGTCTTCCCTTAAACGGTAATCGTTCAAAACAAGAGGAGATTCCATCATTCGATAAAGTAGATGAGCTTCTGCTCTCATAATAGCTGATAACTGCTTGGTGACAGGCATAGTGATTGACGTCGGTCTGGAAATACCTTCCATGCGATTCTGCCTTTGTGCCTGACGACTCTCATTAACAATCTGCTCAATCTGGGCATAATCAAAGGACGCCAGACTGTCAGCTAAAATATGTATATAGCTGTTTTGAGCAGTAATAGATTTTTCTTGAACAATCAAGGGAGCTATTTTTTCAATAAACTCAATCTGTGCCTGCAGATTTTCACTGTTTTCAGGCTTATACTGATGAATGTAAAACTCAATCGGACTAATACGAGTTTTCGTTAACAGATAGGCCAAGTCTTCTGGTCCATTTTTTTGTAGATACTCATCTGGATCCAAGTTATCAGGCATGCTGACGATTTGCACAGGCATATCACCAATTTCGTCCAGCGCTTTCAATGTCGCGGCTTGCCCAGCCTTATCACCATCATAAACAAGAACCAACTTCTTGGTTAACCTTTTTAGATGCTCAACATGCTCACGACTTAAGGCCGTTCCCATAGACGCCACAGCATTTTCGATTCCAGCACGATAGGCTGCAATGACATCCATGAATCCTTCCATCAGATAAATCTCACTGGTTTTTCCAGAAGATTTTTTAGCCCTATCCATATGATATAATTCGTAACTTTTGTTAAAAATTGCAGTCGATCGGCTATTTTTATACTTAGAAGTTTGTGAATCCGTTTTCTGCCAGATACGACCTGAGAAGGCAATAACCTTTCCCTGGTCATTTGTCAGGGGAAACATAATCCGATTGTGAAAGGTATCTACAAATTGATTAGCATCCGAGAGATAAAACAGTCCTGAATCTAGGAAATCCTCATCACGATACTGACCAGACAAACGTTGATAGAGATAGTTTCGTTCTGGAGGTGCTAAACCAATCCGAAAATGTTTGAGCACTTCATCTGTCAAACCACGCTGATAAAGGTAGTTTCTGGCCTCCTCCCCCATGGTCGTTGTCATGAGAATAGCATGGTAAAATTTGGCTGCATCTTCGTGCATATCATAAAGAGCTTGGTGGGCTGAAGCTGGCTTCTGTTCACTATAAAGCGGTTTTTCCACCTCTATCCCGACACGCTGACCTAAGATTTGGACAGCCTCCATAAAGGGAACTCCTTGATACTCCTCGATGAATTTAAAGACATCACCTGAGCGCCCACAACCAAAACAGTGGTAAAACTGCTTGTCCTCTACAACGTTGAAAGAAGGTGTTTTTTCACCATGAAAAGGACAGAGCCCTAGATAGTTCCGTCCTGCCTTTTGTAAAGAAATCACATCTCCTATGACTTCCACAATGTTGGCATTGTTTTTGATTTCTTCAATGACTTGTTTGTCAACCATACACAATACCTCCATGTTATCATAGTTTACTTTATATAGTATACTTTATTTCAGAAAAAAAGTAAACCATTTCACTCATTTTCCCTACTTTATTCAAAGAGTTGATAATAATCAGAGATTTTCATTTTTGCTTTTTCTTCTTGGTTCAAATCTTGGATAATTCGTCCTTCTTTCATGACAATTAAACGATTGCCATATTTGAGAGCATCTTCCATATGGTGGGTAATCATAAGCGCTGTCAGCTGATCTTTCTTGACAAATTCATCCGTCAATTCCATCAAGGCCACACTGGTCTTTGGATCAAGGGCTGCAGTATGCTCGTCTAACAAGAGTAATTCAGGACGCTTCAAGGTTGCCATTAAGAGACTCAAGGCCTGTCTTTGACCACCTGATAAGAACTCAATCGGTGTATTCAAGTGTTTCTCAAGACCATTTCCTACTTTTTCAATGGTCGCTTGAAATTCATCCTTGTAGCTAGCCAGTCGTCTCGGAAACAGTCCTCGTTTTTCACCACGAAACTTGGCAATCAAAAGATTTTCAGCGACCGTCATACGGGGAGCTGTCCCCATCTTAGGATCTTGGAAGACACGAGACAGATACTTAGCCCGCTTCTCTGGTGAAAACTTGGTAACATCTTCACCTAAAATACGGATGGTTCCACTGGTTAATGACAAGGTTCCTGCAATAGTGTTAAAGAGAGTTGATTTCCCAGCACCATTTCCACCTAAAATCGTGATAAAATCCTGTTCAAAAATTTCTAAGGAAACATCATTTAAAATAATCTTTTCTTCATCAAAGCCATTTTTAACGACTTTGGTTGCATTTTTTAATTCTACAATTGCTGTCATTTACTTAACTTGGCTCCTTTCAAGATTGTTTGCTTAAATGTTGGAATCATGAGGCAGACTGCTAAAATCAAGGCACTGTATAAACGAAGGTAACTTGTATTAAAGCCAAGAGCGATAACTGCCCACACTAAGAATTGATAGGCGATAGAACCCACAACGATGGCAACCAGACGCTCTGCCAAGCTCAAACTCTTGAAAATAACTTCTCCAATTATCAAACTTGCAAGCCCCACAACGATAACTCCAATTCCTCGAGATACATCAGCATAGCCTTCTTGCTGGGCAATGAGAGCTCCTGCAAGGGCAATCACACCATTTGATAAAACCAAGCCCATAAGCTCCATGCGTCCAGTATGAATCCCGAAACTTCTAGCCATATCAGGATTGTCACCTGTAGCAATATAGGCTTGTCCGAGTTTAGTGTCCAAGAAAAAGAGCATGAGAGCAATAACAAGACTGACAAAGATAAGACCTGTCAAGAGTTGATTCAAATCCGAATCAAAAGGCAAAACATCCTGAATTTGCTTGGTTCCAAGCAGGCCTAAATTCGCACGTCCCATAATTAAGAGCATGATAGAGTGACAGGAAGTCATCACCAAAATCCCTGAGAGCAAGGTTGGGATCTTCCCTTTTGTATAAAGAAGGCCTGCTGCCATTCCAGCCAAACAACCTGCTCCTACAGCAACAAGAGTCGCTAAAAATGGGTTCACGCCTTTGGTTATCAAAGTGACAGCAACAGCTCCCCCAAGAGGGAAGGAACCTTCTGTCGTCATATCTGGAAAGTTTAAAATCCTAAATGTCATAAAGATTCCCAGACCTAAAATAGCCCAGACAAATCCTTGAGAAATAATAGATAATATCATCTGTTTCTTAACCTTTTCTATATGATTTCTATTGTAAAAAATTGGAGGAGATGTCCCCAACTCCTCCATTACAGATTATTCAATCACTTGTCCTGCTTCTTTTAGAACAGATTCAGGAATCGTAATACCTAATTCTTGTGCCAATTTTTTGTTAATCACTGACTTACCAGTTGAAAAGACATTAACTGGAGTATCAGCTGGTTTTGCACCTTTCAAGACTTGCGCAATCATTTTACCTGTTGCCACACCAAGGTCATGTTGGTCAACTACAACTGATGCCAAACCACCAGCTTCTACCATGGCAGTTGCGCTTGGATAGATTGGTTTTTTAGCTGATTGATTGCTTGAAATAACTGTTGAAAATGCAGATGCGATTGTGTTATCGATTGGAACCCAGATAGCATCAACCTTGCTAGTCATAACGTTAACTGTTGAAGCAATTTCATTTGTTGAAGGAACAGCAAATGTTTCGACTGTCAAACCTGCTTTTTCAGCATAAGCCTTAAATTCTTCGACTTGAGTTTTTGAATTGTCTTCGCTACTTGAGTAAAGAGCTCCGATTGTTTTCACATTTGGTGTCAAAGCTTTGATGAGTTCAACTTGTTGTTGAGCGGGATTGTGGTCAGATACCCCTGTAATGTTGCCACCTGGTTTTTTCAAATCTTTGACCAAGTTAGCACCAATTGGGTCTGTAATAGCAGCCATGATAACCGGTAGGTCTTTTGTTGCACTAGCCAAACCTTGAGCAGCTGGTGTTGCAATACCAACCACAAGGTCATTCCCATTTGCAACCAATTGTTTACTCATTGTCGCAACCTTACTTTGGTCACCTTCTGAGTTCATAAAATCGATTTTAACTTGATCATCTTTATATCCTTCTTCTGCAAGTCCATCTTGGATCCCTTTATAAATCAAATCAAGAGATGGATGGCTCACAAACTGAAGAACACCAACTTTGGCAACTTTCTTCTCATTCTTAGCTTCTGGTTTATTCATTGAAGAATAAATCAAGCTTCCTGCTACTAAGACTGCTAAGGCAGCGATAATTCCAATTAAACGTTTATTTTTCATTCTATTTCTCCTTTTTATTCCTTTAAAATACTTCACTTATCTAATACTCTTCGAAAATCTCTTCAAACCACGTCAGCGTCGCCTTACCGTAGATATATGATACTGACTCTGTCAGTTCTATCCACAACCTCAAAACAGTGTTTTGAGCAGCTTGCGGCTAGCTTCCTAGTTTGCTTTTTGATTTTCATTGAGTATAAACAAGCGACGCCATCGTTTTCTTTCCATACTAACCTCCATCAAAAAAAGTCCTCACACAAAAAACTTGTGTGAGGACGTCGATGCGCGGTACCACCTCAATTATAGGAAATTTCCCTATCACTCTGTCTCGCAATAACGAGATGCACTATAAGGTGTGCTCACCGAATTTTTATGATTTCAAATTCTAAATAACATTCAGCCCAATTTTCATCATCATCACTTATCTGTTTTCAGCGACCACAGACTCTCTAAAAAGTTTATATGATTACTTTTCTGAATGGTTAAATTATATCATTTTTCAACTACTTGTCAAGACTCTTTGAGCATTTTTTTGAAATATTCAAAAACTTCCCCTATTGAAAAGAGGAAGTTTGATAGGTATCAGCCCGAATTACGCAATCCTGTCGCAATTCCGTTGATGGTTGTATGGATTAATTTTTCTTGATCGCTTGATAATTCTCCTCGACGTTGACGTTTAATCAACTCTAACTGGATATAGTTAAGGATATTAAAGTAAGGCATACGATAATCCAAACTTGCTTTTAGATATGGATTTTCAGCCAAGAGTTCATCATATCCTTCGATAGCCAAGATGACTTCCTTGGTAACTTGCCACTCATTTAAAATAGTCTCATAAATTGCTTTTACTTGATCATCTTCGCAAAGTTTGGCATATTCAAAAGCAATATTCATATTTGATTTTGACAAGACCATGTCGACATTTGAAAGAAGCGATTGGAAGAAAGGCCAATTTTGGTACATATCTCGTAAGATAGCAATATTCTCTGGATTTTTATCGATAAATTCCTTGAAGCTTGAACCAACTCCATACCATCCAGGGAACATGACGCGACTTTGCGACCATGAGAAGACCCAAGGGATAGCTCGCAAACCACCGATTTCAGTAATAGTCTTACGAGCGGCTGGACGAGAACCAATATTAAAGCTTGAAATAGCCTTGATTGGACTTGACTCAAAGAAATAATCATAGAAATGATCATTACCAAAGACCAAATCACGGTAGATATCGTAACTACGGTCCACCACTTGGTCCATAATAGCTTCGTAACGATTTGAGGTGTTGGTATCGCTCTTCTTCTGAGTAATCATACGGTTAATGGCCGCCGAAACCAACATTTCAAGGTTATAGTAAGCTGCGTCTTTGTTACCATATTTATTGCCAATTACTTCACCCTGCTCCGTCAAGCGGATACGATCCTTAATGGACTTGAGTGGTTGAGATGTGATAGCTTCATAAGTTGGTCCCCCACCACGACCAACAGTACCACCACGGCCATGGAAGAAGGTAACCTTCACGCCAAATTCATCTCCAATAGCAGTCAATTGTTGTTGAGCCTTGTAGAGGGTCCAACATGATGAAAGGTAACCACCATCTTTATTACTATCAGAGTAACCAAGCATGATTTCTTGGTAGTTATTACGTGAAGCAATCCATTTCTTAGCAAGAGGAAGAGAAAGGTATTCTCTCATGGTTTCTTCTGAGTGGTCCAAGTCCTCGATTGTTTCAAAGAGAGGAACAATTTGGACACGGGCTCTTTCTTTATCAACTAACCCTACTTCTTTTAGCAAGATAGCCAATTCCAACATGTCTGATACGCTGGTTGCATGTGAAATGATGGTCTGACGAATGACATCATCTCCCAACTTATCTTTCAACTTACGAGCAGCCTTAAAGATTGCTAATTCTTTTTCAAGTAACTCTGATTTTTCAACATGAGTGGCAGAAAGAATACGCGGATCTTCTTCCAATTCTTTCAAGAGAAGCTGGCATTTTTCTTCTTCACTTAGTTCACTATAATGAGAATGAATACCTGCTGATTTCAAAAGTTCAGCTACACAGGCTTCGTGAACACTAGAATCTTGACGCATGTCAATAGATGCCAAATAGAAACCAAAAATTTCAACTGCCTGGATCAACTCAACAAAATCACCAGAAATCAGTGCTTCACCCTTATTTTCCAAGAGGGAATCACGAATAGTAATTAAATCCTTATAAAAATCATTAGCTGTTTCATAGCGAGCTCCAACTTCCTTATCTTCAATCAGATAGGTTTTTGTTGCTTGGATTTTTGATTGAATATCAAACAAGGCACGACGATAAAGCTCTTTTTCACGGTAGATCGAGTTATCCTTGGATTGACGAGCCATTTCTCTGACTTGCTTGCTCACATTGACAATACTGGTTGAAAGAGAGAATTCACGATAAAGTTGGTAAATCTTTTCATCATAGTAGTTCATGATGACTTCACACTGAGTCATAGCAGATTGTTTCAAGGTATCTGCTGTAACAAAAGGATTACCATCACGGTCTCCACCAATCCACATTCCCATGGTAATTGGTTTAGGATGTTTCAACTCCAAACCATGTTTTTTAGCGAGACGCTTGTACTCAGCAGTCAAATGAGGGACAGCCTTCAGGAATGAACTATTGTAGTATTCCATAACATTCGTGATTTCATTGGTTACTTTCAATTTCTTTTCACGAATCATATCTGTCTGCATGATAATCTCAATGTAACGACGGAGATCATTATGCCATTTTTCCTTATTAATCAAGCCTAATTTCACATCACGATACTTACGCAAGAGGGTGTGGATATGGTTGGTCAAATCCAACATACTCTTACGTTGCACTTGTGTTGGATGGGCTGTCAAAACAGGGACAACATTCAAGTGTTCAAGAATTTCAACCGCATTTTCTTTTTCAGCAACCATTTTGATTGTTGCTGATAATTTCCCAAGATAATCTTGATCGATATTATTTTGGTGGTTGATTTCATAAGCCAAATCCACGTCTTCTGAAATATTAATCAAGAGGGGCAAGATAGAGAAATAGCGTGAAATATAAGCCATTTCATCATTTGACAGACTAGTAACCAGTTGGTTCAAGCCCTGATAATCTTCTTGAGTTGATAATTCTTTCAACTCCATGATTTTTGCAAAAGTCTCTGGGGCAAGCATATTTTTAGTGATATCTTCTAACAATTCTGTTAAAATCAATACTTCTTCTTGCACGACAGCTTTATTACTATAGTTTTCTAATTTTTGAAGAGACATAGGTAATCCTTTCCACTATCAACTCTACATATAGTTTGATGAGTGAGCTTCTAACTCCTCATATAATTGGGCACGTTTTTCACTTGCATCAATATTTAAGACAAAGGCGATGGCTACAGACAAGACTAGGAGACTGTTCCCTCCTTGTGATAGGAATGGGAAGGTTACTCCTGTCGAAGGAATAATGCCAGAAATTCCACCGATATTGACAAAGACCTGTACCAGCATCATCCCCCCAACTCCAATCGCCATCATGGAATTAAAGGGATTCTTAGCACGAATACCGACTAGGATAATCCGCAAAATCAGGAAAAAGACAAGGGCTAAAATCAAGCTGGCTCCCACAAATCCAAACTCTTCAATGACAATTGAAAATACAAAGTCTGTATGGGCCTCTGGTAAATAACCACGTTTTTCAATTGAATTTCCTAATCCTAGACCAAACCAACCACCATTTACCATGGCAAAGTAGGAATTTGCAAGTTGGTGGCCTGCTCCTGCCAAATCAGCAAAGGGATTAAAGTAGGCACTGAAACGCTTAGCAACGTAACCAAATACTGGAACTTTTGAAAACTTATCAACCCCAATCATAGAAATAGCTGATAAGGATAGGGCTGAAACTCCAAACAATACACCGATAAAGACTATAAACCAACGATGAGCAATCCCACTAACTGTATACATAATCAAGGCGACCAGCGCTAGGATTGTAGCATTCCCCAAATCTGGGAAAATAGCCAAACTTCCTATCATTACCAAGAGGACAAAACGCCAATCATTAAAAGCTCGAGGAATCCATTGATTTTGAGTTAAAACTTGAAAATCGTAAATACCAATTTCATCCTGTTGTTTTGAAAAACGTTGGGCCAAGTACCAGACGATGATAATCTTCAAATACTCCGCTGGCTGAATGGTCAAAGGTCCTACTGAAATCCAACCATAGGCTCCATTGACTGGCGTACCAATTAAGCGAGCCAGAGCTAAGAGAATCAGCTCAACAAACATAACAATAAATAAAAGTCGTTCTTTTCTTAAAAAATTCAGTTTCAGCTTATATATCAAGGCAATCAATATTAAACTAAATATCCAAAACATTCCCTGACTTCGAACCAATTGGAGGGCACTTTTACCTTCTTCGATAAGAATGGCACTGGTTGTAGAATAGACTACAATCAAACCCAAAATAGATAAAAGTAAGTAAGGAACTAGAATAGAATAGTTTAATAGGTGCCTCTTACTAATCTTCATAGTATCACCAATCTAATGAGAACAAAAGAAATTATTCCCAAATTCCGTTTATTTTCTAGTTTTGATTGCTATTATACCATTTTTTCCGAAAGAAAAAAACTCTTACCCTTAAGATAGAAGATTTTTTCATAAGAAAAAGAGCACTTGGCTCTTTTCTGTTTTATTCTTTTGAAGAACTGCTTGAGCTTGAATCTCCACCACCGATGTATTGAGTGAAGATATTTTGGAAGGCTTGATCTTTAACCTTGATATTGGCTGCTTGCAATTCTTTTCCGATAATACTTTGAACAAATGATGCGTCGTTTTGTTTTTGAGTTAAGATAACAGTTTTTAATTTTTCTTTGTAATCGTCAATATTAGATGATTTTTCTGTTTTCTTAATGAGTTTTACAATGTAATATTGGCTGCTGTATGCTTGTGTTCCAGTAACACTAATCACATCAGAAACACCGTTTACATCTAAAGCAAAAGCTGCTTTCTTAACTGGATCTGGTACTTCTGTTGAAGCAGAATCAAAAGTGATTTCTCCACCATTCGCTTTAGTTTTCTCATCTGTTGAATTATCTTTAGCTAATTGAGCAAAGTCTGCATCACTAGCTTTGGCTTTTTCAAGAATTTCTTTGGCCTTGTCTTCATTGTCCAAACGGATAATTTGAGCAGTCACATCTGGAGTGTACTCGTCAAAAGCCTTCTTATAAGCATCATCTGTCAATTCAGCTTCTGCTGCTTTCTTAACTGCCAACTCAACCAATTTACTTGTACGAATTTGAGCTTTACGTGTTTCAAGAGTCATTCCTGCTTGCGATAAGACACGTTGGTAGTTCTCACCATATTGTTTCTCTTCTTCGGCAATAGTATCGTTGACTTCTTTGTCATCTACTTCTGAGCCATATTGCTTCTCAAATACTTTTTGGATGGTCATGTTCAACAAGACTTGTTGTGCTGAAGGGTTGCTTTTCACTTGCTCATAAAATTGATGTTCTGTGATGACATCCCCTTTCATGCTGATAAGGTCTGCCCCTTCTGAACCTTTCGAACAAGCTGCTAAAGTTGCTACTGATAATAGTGTAATGGCACCTGCCAATAGTTTTTTCTTCATGTCTACTCCTTTGAGATAAGTGTTACCCTATCTATTTTACTATATTTTCTTAAATTTTTCTGAAAATCATTCGCTGTCAGGCAATTGAACATCTGCTACATTTTTACGAAGCATGAGAATGCCGTCCCCCAGAGGTACTAGTGTTGCGGTGAGTCCTGGATTGTCTAAGGTTGCATCAAATAGTCTTTGAAGTCCTCTGTAAATAGTTCGCTGTCCTCGACGAACTTCCATAATGTCCTTGGCAACATCACCACCTTGAAAAATATCATCCAAGACAACCACACCACCGACTTCCAAATGTTTGAGGATTTCTGGCAGAAAGACGATGTATTTAGACTTGGCTGAATCCATAAAGACGAAATCATAGGACTCTGTCAAGGTAGATAAGATATCTACCGCATCTCCTTCTAGGAGCGTGATTTGCTTGCGACTGTCAAACTGGGCAAAATTTTCCTTGGCAAAACCAATCATTTCTGGATTGCGGTCAATGGTTGTAATCTTGGCCTTTGGCGCATGTTCCGCCATCAAGAGGGCTGAAAAACCGATAGCCGTCCCAATTTCCAGAATGTTTTTAGGTTGTATGGTTTCCATGAGAAAACGGAAATAAGCAACCGTTTCATGGGGAATAATGGGAATATTTTCCTTGCGGGCAAAGTCTTCCAATTCTTTCAAAGATCCTGTGACTTGCTTTTGGCGCTGACGCATCAAGTCTACAATTTCTTCCTTGACGACAGGACGACGCATGTTATGGTTAGCATTTTTACTATACGATTCAACCATCTTATGCCAATCCCAATTTTTCAACAAGGGCTTCAAACTCATTCAAACGACGTTCAAAGACTGCAAAGGCATCGTTGAGATAGTCTTCCTTCTCCATATCAACACCAGCTTTTCTCATGACATTAAGTGGATAGTCAGACTTACCTGCCTTGAGATAGTCGATATAGCGGTCACGGTCTTCTTGACTACCATGGACAATCTTTTCAGCCAGAGCTGAGGCTGCTGCAAAGCCAGTTGAATATTGGTATACATAGTAGTTATAGTAGAAGTGTGGAATGCGAGCCCACTCGTATTGGATTTCAGGATTGTCTTCCTTACTCAAACCATAATACTCTTGGTTCAAGTCTGCGTAGAGTTTATTTAGGAAATCACTTGTCAAGACTTCACCATTTTGATCCGCTTGGTGAATCGCGTGTTCAAACTCAGCAAATTGAGTTTGGCGGAAAACTGTTCCACGGAAACCATCTAGGAAGTTATTGAGAATAGCAAAGCGCGTTGCATCATCTTCCACTTCTTCCAATAATTTCTCCGTCAAGATATTTTCATTGGTAGTTGATGCAATCTCAGCCAAGAAGATAGAATAATCTCCGTAAACATAAGGCTGAGTTTCACGAGTATAGCTTGAATGCATACTGTGACCTGTTTCATGAACAAGGGTGAAGAGATTGTCTAGATTGTCCTGCCAGTTGAGAAGCATGAAGGCATTGGTATCGTAAGAACCACCAGAGTAGGCTCCTGAACGCTTGCCTTGGTTTTCGTAAACATCAATCCAACGCTCGCTGAAGGCACGTTTAACACGGCTCAAGTAATCCTCACCCAAGACTGCCAAGGCATCTTCTGCTTTTTTCAAGGCTTCTTGGTAGGTAAAACTATATTCAACAGATGAAAGTGGTGTGTAGACATCGTACATCTTGAGGTCTGAAATTCCCAAGATTTTTGAACGAAGTTCAAGGTAACGATGCAAGAGTGGCAAATGCTTGCGAACTGCTGCTACCAAATTGTCATAAACACTCTCTGGAACAAAATTCGCAGCGAGGGCTGCATGACGAGCACTCTTATAGTTGCGAACTTTGGCACGGTAGTTTTGCACCTTAACATTGGTTTGCAAGGTTTTGGCATAGGTATGTTGGAATTGTTCATAAGTCGCATAAAGTGCTTGATAGGCACCACGACGCACCTCACGATTTTTAGACTCCATCAAACGTGTGTAAGTCCCATGAGAGAGCTGAACTTCTTTACCATCATCGTCAAGGACATAAGGGAACACAATATCCGCATTGTCCAAGATAGCGAAGGTTTCACTTGCCGAACCAAAGATTTCTCCAGCTCCAGCCAATAATTCTTCTTCACGTTGTGATAGAACGTGTTCCTTGCCTTGTAAAAGCTTGTCAAAATAGTGTTGATAAACCTGCAATTTTGGTTGAGCCTCTAAAAAGTCAGCATACTGCTCTTCACTAATCTCCATAAATTCAGGCTCATAGAATGAAAAGGCTTGGTCTAGCTGGCTGTAGAGAGTCATTGCCTTGGCATAGTACTCTTGGTACTTAGCTTCACGAGTATCCTGATCATTCTTCATATGAGCATAGACGTAAAGCTTCTCCATCTGGCGTTCCATTTCAAGAGAAAATTCAGTAATTTCTAGTAGGCTATCCGCGCTATCCAAGAGATGACCTTCATACTGGCTTACTTTCTCCAGTTGTTCTGTTAAATCTTTTAAGGCTTCTTCCCAAGCCTGGTCAGTTGGGTAGATCGTTGATAGATCCCATTTATCTTTTTCATTTATTTCATGTCTTTGTAATACCATTAGATTCCTCCATCCTTTCTATTCTACCATATTTTTCAAGAAATATTGCTGATAAAAGGCTGGTGGATAGAGCTTTTGCCAATCATTTTGAGGATTTTTTTGGTAATAGATTTGAAAATACTGATAATAGCTGGTCAAATCTTGCTCAATTTGGCAAAACTCACCTACTAGTGGTCGAATTTGTGGATACCATTCTTTTAACTCATAAGTCAGGATATTTTCTCCCTTTTGATAGGCTTCTGCTTGTTCTTTCATCCAAAAGGGATTTTGATAATAAAGTTGCTGTCGGATATAGCGACAGATGTCCTTGTCCTGAGAAACTGTAAAATGAGATATTTTTTGTTTCTTATAGGGAAGGCGTAATATCTCCAGTAGACTATCTTGTCCATAAGGAAATTCCTTGATTTGATAATGGAGTTTACGTCGGAGATCCTGGTGAATCAGGTATTTGAGTCTTAAAACCTGTTTTTCCTTGTCTACTTCCCAAACATAAAAGCCCATGTTTTGACTGAAATAGAGAAAACCTTCTTGCAGACGAGTCAAACGCTCCTTGAGCCACAGTTTTTCTCCCAACAACCACAGTACTTGGTAACCCTGACCACGATAGCCCTCACTACGCTCTTTAAGAACTTTTTGAGGCAAGGGACTACATTGAACCTCTAAAGCTAGATTGCCATTTACAAATACATCCGCAATCTGTTTAAGCTCTGGAAGAGGGTATTCTAATTGCACCTCAGCCTCTGTTTTCAACCAGTGATAAAGTGATTTTTTATTTTCTAGGTGTTCTGGACTTTCATTTTCAGAGGAAAAATCACAGTCTTTTAAGGTTTTGTGGGCAAAATGAGTCCGGACACTTGGTCCTTGACGCAAACGGAGCTGACATCCACAAGCTGGGCAGGTGTATGCTTGCTTCTCAAGTTTATCCTCTAACACATTTACCAATTCTCCCCTAGAATCTCTCGCAACAAACATGATTTCCCTCCTTTTCTATACTATTCGTAAAAAAGAAAAAAGACCAGGAAATTTCCTAATCTTCATTCATGTTTATTTGATTTTCTTAGCTAGCATGGTCGCAAAGCGTAGTTGAATACGATTGCCATTCTCATCGCGACGGTGAAGATGGCCAGGATTTTCATTGTACTTAACCAATTCCCAGTCCTTGTAATAGTTTGCCAATTCTCCTTCTTTAAAGGTGAATGGGAAGTTCACAGAGCAAGGATAATCCTCCGTGTCCATAGCACAAACGATAAGATTGTAACCACCAACACTGGTTTTCTCCTGCATATTTTGAATAATAGCTGGAATGCGGTCCGCTTGTAGAAACATGAGAACAACAGTTGATACGATAAAATCATATTCTTGCCCAATGCTGGCTGAATTGATATCGTAGAGACCAACAGGCATGTCCAAATCTTCTTGCTCCACAATGCTTTGCAAGATTTCAAGAGATAATTCATTTTGATCTACAGCTGTCACATCAAAACCTTGCTGGGCTAGAAAGAGTGCATTACGGCCTTGACCACAGCCCAAATCTAAGGCTTTCCCTGGTTTTACTGTCTGCATAGCCTCTAAGACCTCTGAATGAACCCGATTGGTATTGTATTTTTTAGGGAAATAATCCTCAGGTTTACAATAAAATTCCAAATACCATTCCACATCGTCTGTTACAGCCTCCACTCGGTGCCAGGCTTGTGGTTGTGCCATGGGATTCTCAGCCCCTGCTTCAAAGAGGTGCTCAGCTAAAACCTCACCATATTCTGTCAATTCAATAAACTTGAGAGTTCCCTTCAAAACAGTAATTTTCCCCCAAGTCCCAACCTTGGTATTGTGTTTCTGCTGAACAGCCTCTGGCATGGTTTCTTTAGTCCACAAAGGCATACGTTTATAGGCAACTAGTTTTTCCATCTTCATTTCCTCTTTTTATCGCTGATTAACAGCTTTCATAACACGCGCGATGTCGCGGTTTTGCTCACGTCGTTTGATAGACTCCCGTTTATCATAGTCATGCTTCCCTTTAGCTAAACCTAAAAGGAGTTTAGCGTAACCATCTTTGATATAGACCTTAAGGGGAACCAGGGTCATTCCTGTTCCTTTAGTCTCTTGTTCTAATTTTTGGATTTGTTTCTTATGGAGCAGGAGTTTACGACGACGTTCTGGTTCTTGGTTCCAGATATTGCCCTCTTCGTAAGGAGCAATATGAACATTGCTCAACCAGACCTCCCCATTTTTTACTTGGGCAAAGCCATCCTTGAGATTGATTCGAGCAGCTCGTACACTCTTGATTTCAGTTCCTGTCAGGACCATCCCTGCCTCTAGCGTATCTACGATTGTATAGTCGTGGCGCGCCTTTTTATTTTGTGCGACGACCTTTCCCTCGCCCTTTGCCATGCTTAGCTCCTTTCTTAGCTACTTCCTTATAAAAAGGATTCTTTCCTTTTTTCTTCTTGTCTTTTTGTGAATGCTTGCGCTTATCATTTGAGCGTCCTGATTTTCTCTTATCTTCCTTCTTATCTGAACGACGACTTGAACCACGCCCCCTGTCACTGCGATTAGACTGTTTTAAGCCTTTTTCAATCACATCAAACTCACTTGGGATATATGAGAAGTCAATTTCACCCGTCATCTTGTCGGCTCTTTCAACTCGGATACGAATCTGTTGCCCTACACGGAAGGTTGTTCCTGATTTTTCTCCACGAAGAGTCAAATCACGTTCGTTGAAATGATAAAATTCAGGTAAATTAGTGATGTGAATCAAGCCTTCAACTGTGTTTGGCAATTCGACAAAGAGACCAAACTTGACAATGCTGGACACAACCGCATCGTACTCTTCACCCACGTATTCTTCCATGTACTCAGCCTTTTTCATGGCTTCGACTTCACGCTCGGCCTCGATAGCTCGACGCTCACGGTTGGAAGACTGGGTCGCAATCTCTGGAATCACTTGCTCAAAATGCTCTGCTATTTCCTTAGAACTGCCGTAATCCCGAATCATACGGTGAACAAGAAGGTCTGGATAACGACGAATCGGACTAGTAAAGTGAGTGTAATAATCAGCCGCTAGACCATAATGCCCGTGATTGTGCTCCGAATAGCGAGCCTGCTGCATAGAACGAAGAAGCATCATGGATAATACATCCGCATAAGGCTCTCCCTCAACAGCACGCATGATGTCTTGGAGGGCCTCCTGGCTAATCTCACTGGCAGTCCCATAAATGCGCAAGCCAAAGCTCGAAGCATAATCAATAAACTTCTGAACCTTTTCAGCCTTGGGCTCCTCGTGGATTCGATAAATAAAAGGCAAATCCAGCTTACTAAAATGCTCAGCAACTGTTTCATTGGCCATCAACATGAAAGACTCAATCATGCGCTCGGCAATGCCACGCTGACGAAGAACGATATCAACAGGCTTACCCTGTTTATCCACTAAAATCTTAGCTTCATTGGTATCAAAATTGAGGGCTCCACGTTTCACACGCATGTTTTCTAAAGTTTCATGAAGCTTGGCCATAAGTTCGATACTAGGAACAATTTTCTGATAGTCTTGCCGCTTTTCCTCGTCGCCAGCTAGGATATCATTGACATCACTATAGGTCATACGGAAGCTTGTCTTGATAACCGTTTGTGTGATGGTGTAGTTGACTACACGACCATGTTTATCAATCTCCATAATGGCAGATTGGGTCAGGCGGTCAACTTGAGGATTGAGAGAGCAGATGCCATTTGACAAACGCTCTGGAAGCATTGGCACCACGCGGTCTGTCACATAAACAGAAGTCGCACGATTAAGGGCTTCCTTGTCAAGAGCTGAACCCTCAGTCACATAATAGGAAACATCGGCGATGTGAACCCCCAGCTCCAGATTGCCATTTTTCAGAGCCTTGATATGCACTGCATCGTCCAAGTCCTTGGCATCCGCACCGTCAATGGTAAAGGTAATTTCATCCCTCAAATCCAGACGGCCTTCCATATCCTTTTGAGACGGAGCATCAGGAACACTTTCTGCTTCCTTGACAACAGCTTCTGGAAACTCGGATACAATGTCCATAGACTCCAAAACCTCAAGGACATCAATTCCAACATCCGTTGAATGCCCCACCACATCGAGAACACTTGCGACAAAGAAATCATGTTTCTTGCTTGGGTATTTATCGATAAAGACCTTGAGAACTTCGGTTCCCTCCAGTTTAAGGGCTGGTTTCTTAACATAAATCGGTTGACTGATTTTCTGATTTTTCGAACGGATGTAGCCTGCATACTTAGGCTTTTCCTGATCAAGAACGATTTGACCGACAACAGTTGTCAAACTGTGTTCTAAGATATCGATAATTTTTGCTTCCGCTGCTGTTCCCTTATTGCGGTCAGCGACTTTCTTGATGACGACCTCAACGGTATCGCCATCAATGGCGTAGTTAACATCGTTTTTTCCTACAAAAAGGTCGTCCTCCTCGCCTTCTAGGCTGACAAAACCAAAGCCATTTTTATGGGCATGAAAAATTCCCTTGAGGGTAATCTCATGTTTTTTCTTGGCTTCCAAGGTCAGACTGCCATCTTCTTCAAAGCGAATCTGGTGCTTTCTTTCCATTAAGGACAAGGTTTTAATCAACTCACGAAAATCCTTGGACTTGTCTTTTCCCAAAGCCTGAGCCAAGTCATTGACAGTCACCTTTCCCTTGTCTTGTAAATATTCTTTTATTCTATCTTTCATATTTTCTTTCTAGATTTTTTAATTTTCTTTTACTGTAAAACCTTCTCAAACATCCTTTAAAAATAAAAAGAGGCAAAGACCTAGTCCTGCCCATTATTTTCTTATCTACTTGATAATACCGTCAATGCTAAGGCAATGGCTAGCCAGAAAAAGACTAAAATCCCCGTCAAACGCTGCATTACAGCTTCGAAACCGCGTGCTTTACTGCGTTCAAACAAATCACCTGAGCTGGCATCAAATACATTGCTGGATTGGTTTTTGGTTGGTTGCATGAAAATCGCAATCACAATCACAACAGATAATACTAATAAAATGGTTAATAATAGGTTATACATATCAAACTCCTTAAAATCCCTATTATTTTACCATAAAATCTACTTAGATTCAAGATGTAGGGTTACTTTTCTTTCCTTGGGACAATACTTTAAAACCTCAATCTTGTCTGGATGGGTTTTTGAGTTTTTACTGGTTAGGTAATTGATACTACCACAAGAGGAGCATTTGAGATTAATTTTTACTCGCACTAGATTTCCTTTACTTTTAATAATGTTCGAAATTGAATCAGGTTAAAGAGACAACTAAAGGCAACACAAAGGCTTGTCGCATAAAAGACAGCATGGTAGCCAAATTGACCTGCTACTGCAGAACCTGCCATAGGCCCAACGACACCTCCCAGATAAAAGAATACCTGATTGAAGGCAAAGACCCTCGAAATACCAGCTTTGGGTGTCATCTTACTGAGAAGGGCATTAACTCCAGGAATCAGGGCACCGGTCCCCAAGCCAAAGAGGAAACGATAAAGTCCTAGTTGAAGGGGGCTAGAGGCATTGGCACAGAGGAGATAGATGATGACTGAATAAAACTGGGCTACAACCAAGAGGCGATGATTCCCCACCTTGTCACCTAGCTTGCCCATGACTCCTGCACTCATCATGCTGGAAAAGCCCATACTGGACACAATCAAACCAGAGACAAAAAGAAGATTCTCTGTCTGCCCTAAGTCACGTACATAAAGAGCTAAAATAGGGCCGATTGATTGGGCTGAAAATTGGATGACAAAACTGGTCAGAAAGAGGTTAACCAAGAGATAGGGGTATTTAACTGAGGTAAACAATTCCTTTGTTGGAATAACCTTTTCCTTGGCTACTGGTTTAAAATCTTCCTTGATAAAGCAAATAGTCAAAATAGCAGCTAAAAATAGAAAACTACCAACCAGTAAGAAAACCGTACGAATGCCAAATAATTCCGCGATAAAGCCACCAATAAAAGGACCAGTTAGAGTACCTGCAACTACGCCTGTAGACAGAGTACCTAAGGCAGAGCCTGATTTCTCCTTGGGAACCTGACTGGCTATCAGGGCCGTTGCATTGGGAACAAATCCTGCAAATAGACCATTCAGTAAACGAAGAAAGATTAACCAATAAATATTTGGCACAAAGGCCAAGCCTCCCATAGTGATAGTCATGGCAAGCCCAGCCCGAATCATCATGGGTTTCCGACCGTATTTGTCAGCCAGAATGCCCCAGATAGGAGAAAAGAGGGCCGCGGAAATAGCAGAGACAGAAATTGCTAAGCCTGCATAAAAAGCGACTTGCTCACTCTCAACACCTAGATTTTCCACAAAGATGGGCATAAAAGGCACAACCAAAGAAATACTAGCTCCTGTCAGAAAATTACCAAACCAGGCAATGCGCAGATTATCCTTCCAGTTAATCTCTGTCATCTTGCTTACCTCCCTCAAGCAGGGAGACCACCTGATTAAGAAGCTGGTTCTGATTTCCATTATTGTCTAGAACATGGCTAGCCAAACCTTTCTTTTTCTCTAAAGGCCACTGGGCTGCCAGACGAGGCTCAGCTTCATCCTTGGATAACTGATCCCTTTTCATTAAGCGTTCAACTTGGACATCTCTGTCCACATATACCAACCACGTCTCATCAAACCAAGCGCTGTAGTCCTGCTCAAAAAGCAAGGGGATATCCATGAAAAAGATAGCTTCTGTCTGAACCAACTGGTCTCTCAAGGCAGCCAACTCTTCACGAATAATCTCCCCTTGAGTTATCCTAGACCATTCTTGCTCATCAGGATTTGAAAAGATGAGACTAGCTAGGAGAGGGCGATTGAGTTCTCCATTTTCAAGGATGATTTCTTGCCCAAAGTGCTGGACTAGAGCCTTAAACAGACGACCGCCAGGTTTCTGGAGTTGGTGGACGACTGCGTCGGCATCCGCTACTTGAAAGCCTTGCTTTCTTAGAAAATTTGTCACGGTTGACTTACCAGAGGCAATTCCTCCTGTGATTCCGATGATTTTCCCCATCAGCTCCTCCTTTGGCAGTTTGGACAAAAGTGGGTGCCTCGTCCACCTAGTTGGATTTTCTCAATGATGGTGCCACAACGTGAACATTCTTGACCAGCCTTGTCATAGACTTGATGAAAATCCTGCATGGTTCCATCTTCCCCAAAGGCATTGGTATAGGTCCGAATGGTGGAACCACCTTTTTCAACAGCCTGTCCCAATACAGCAATGGTCTGGTCATGAATAGCTGTCGCTTCTGCTGATGTCAAAGTCTGGGAAGGTCTTGCTGGATGAACCTGAGCTCGCCAGAGAACCTCATCCACATAGATATTGCCAAGTCCAGCTACCAAAGTCTGGTCTAAAAGATGGGATTTGATAGGCTTTTTGGACTTGGATAGGGCAGCTTGAAAGACCTGCGCATCAAAGTCTTGTTCGCTTGGTTCAGGACCTAATTTTTTAGAAATAAAGTAGGCTTCCAAAAGGTCAGGAGCCAAGAGTTCCATGGTTCCAAACTTGCGTACATCCTCATAAACAAGCGTGCCACCATCTTCAAACTGAAAGAAAACATGGGCATGCTTGCGTTCAGGAACCTGGTCTGGATAATAAAAATACTTGCCTTCCATTCGCAGATGGGAAATCATGACCTTGTCTGTCAGGTAGAAAAGTAAATATTTACCACGACGTCCCATTGACTCAACAACTTGACCAGGCACTTCCTTGCGAAACTCATCCAAATCTGTCTTAATCATCTTGGGATAGCGAATTTCTATACTCGAAATCTTCTTTCCCAAAATCAATTTTTCCAAGCTACGTCGAACAGTTTCAACCTCAGGTAATTCAGGCATAAGTCCTCCTTCTGTAAAAACAAGAAGCAGGCATGAGCCCACCTCTACTTAGTATTCTTTTTCATTATAGCCAAAGTCAGCCAAATCTAGCTTTTTATCGCGCCAGTTTTTCTTGACCTTGACCCAGGTTTCTAGGAAGACCTTGTCTCCTAGCATGAGTTCGATATCACGACGGGCCATACTACCAATTTTCTTAAGCATAGCACCACCTTTACCGATGATAATCCCTTTTTGGCTATCTCGCTCGACCATAATGGTTGCACGGATATGGACCTTATCTGTCTCTTCATCTCGTTTCATAGAATCCACAACTACTGCTACCGAATGCGGAATCTCTTCACGAGTTAGATGCAAGACTTTCTCGCGAACCATTTCTGAAACCAAGAAACGTTCTGGATGGTCTGTGATTTGGTCAGCTGGGAAATATTGGAACCCTTCGTCCAGATTTTCACTCAAAATATCCACTAGACGAGAGACGTTATTTCCCTGAAGGGCTGAGATAGGGACAATCTCCTTAAATTCCATTTGGTTACGGAAATCATCAATCTGAGACAAAAGCTGGTCTGGGTGAACCCTATCGATCTTGTTCACCACCAAAATCACAGGAACCTTGGCAGCCTTGAGACGCTCGATAATCATGTCGTCCCCTTTACCACGCGCTTCATCCGCAGGCACCATAAAAAGAACAGTATCCACTTCACGAAGGGTGCTGTAGGCAGATTCAACCATGAAATCTCCAAGAGCTGTTTTAGGCTTGTGAATCCCTGGTGTGTCGATAAAGACGATTTGTTCCTTATCAGTCGTGTAAATTCCCATGATTTTGTTGCGCGTTGTCTGCGCCTTGTCACTCATGATGGCAATCTTTTGCCCCATGACATGATTTAAAAAAGTTGACTTCCCAACATTGGGACGTCCTAAAATGGCTACAAAGCCTGATTTAAAAGTCATAATTTCCTCTTACTGTTTAAAATAATAAATCCCAGATTCGTGGGAGAAAAATCAATGCGCCTGTTAAGGCTGCAAAAAGAGAGACTACTAATACCGCGCCAGCCGCCATATCCTTGGCATTTTTAGCCAGCATGGAAAAGTGATAGTGACTGGCCAAATCCACCACATTTTCAATAGCAGAGTTGATAATTTCAAAAGCTACTACCAAGAAAATGCTCAATAGGAGAAAGAGCCATTCGATTCGTGACACCTGAAAAACAAAACCTGTAAGAATGACTACAAGAGCCGTCACTGCATGTTTTCGCATATTGCGTTCTTCCTTGATGGCAGTAAAAATTCCTGTGAGGGCAAATTCTAAACTGGATATCAGGTCACGATTTTTCCATTTTCGTTTATTGTCTTGTGAGTCCATAGGCTGTCAAAATTTCTTCTTGTAAACTGAACATCTCCGCTTCTTCTTCCGGAGTGTAGTGATCATAGCCGTTGATATGTAAAAAGCCGTGTACTGCCAAGAAGCCCATCTCACGCTCAAAGCTGTGACCGTATTCCTCGGCCTGCTCATGTGCCTTATCGATAGAGATGAACAATTCCCCAATATAGGCATCAAACTCAGACATCATCTCTGCTAATTCTGGATTTTCAAGCAAATCTTCTTCGTCAAAGGCAATTTCCAACTCTGGTTTATATTCAAGGCTGATGACATCTGTCGGACGGTCGGTGTCACGGTACTCCAGATTGAGTTCATGACTACGTTCATTGGTCACAAAGGTAACTGCCATCTCCTTGTCTTCTTTGCCTAATTTTTGGGCTGCAAATTCCAAAATTTCTTGGGTTTGTTGCAACATTTCTTTTGAAACTTGACCAGTTTCATCTACCATTTCAATATACATGTGCTTCTCGTTTCTCTTTACTTGGCTTTATTATACCACATTTCCATGATTTTATTCTACCTTTTTGATATAATACTATGGAATACAATCACAAGGAGAGAACGATGTCATTTGACGGATTTTTTTTACACCACATGGTTGAGGAATTGAGAAGAGAGTTAGTGAACGGTCGTATCCAGAAAATCAATCAGCCTTTTGAACAAGAATTAGTCTTGCAAATCCGTAGCAATCGCCAAAGTCATCGCCTGCTCCTTTCTGCCCATCCAGTTTTTGGACGCATTCAGCTGACCCAAACGACTTTTGAAAATCCAGCTCAACCTTCCACCTTTATCATGGTTTTGAGAAAGTATTTGCAGGGTGCCCTGATTGAGTCGATTGAGCAAGTGGAAAATGACCGTATTGTGGAAATTACGGTTTCTAATAAAAACGAGATTGGAGACCATATTCAGGCTACCTTGATTATCGAAATTATGGGGAAACACAGTAATATTCTACTGGTCGATAAAAGCAGTCATAAAATCCTCGAAGTTATCAAACATGTTGGCTTTTCACAAAATAGCTACCGTACCTTGCTTCCTGGATCGACCTATATCGCTCCGCCAAGTACGGAATCTCTTAATCCTTTTACTATCAAGTACGAGAAACTCTTTGAAATCCTGCAAACACAGGAAACGACAGCTAAAAATCTTCAAAGCCTCTTTCAAGGTCTGGGACGCGATACGGCAAATGAATTGGAAAACATTCTGGTTAGTGATAAACTATCTACTTTCCGTAACTTTTTCAATCAAGAAACCAAGCCATGCTTGACTGAGACTTCCTTCAGCCCAGTTCCTTTTGCAAATCAGGTGGGAGAGCCTTTTGCCAGTCTTTCTGATTTGTTGGACACCTACTATAAGGATAAGGCTGAGCGCGACCGCGTAAAACAGCAAGCCAGTGAACTCATTCGTCGTGTTGAAAATGAACTTCAAAAAAATCGACATAAGCTAAAAAAACAGGAAAAAGAGTTACTAGCAACAGACAATGCTGAAGAATTTCGCCAAAAAGGAGAATTGCTGACAACCTTCCTCCACCAAGTGCCTAACGATCAAAACCAGGTTATCCTAGACAACTACTATACCAACCAACCTATCACGATTGCGCTTGATAAGGCTCTGACTCCCAACCAGAATGCCCAACGCTATTTTAAACGGTATCAGAAACTCAAAGAAGCTGTCAAATACTTGACTGATCTGATTGAAGAAACAAAGGCAACCATTCTCTATCTGGAAAGTGTGGAAACTGTTCTCAACCAAGCTAGGCTGGAAGAAATCGCTGAAATTCGTGAAGAATTGATTCAAACAGGTTTTATCCGTAGAAGACAACGGGAGAAAATCCAGAAACGCAAAAAACCAGAACAATATCTAGCAAGCGATGGCAAAACCATCATCTATGTCGGCCGAAACAACCTACAAAACGAGGAGCTAACCTTTAAAATGGCCCGCAAGGAGGAACTTTGGTTCCATGCCAAGGACATTCCTGGAAGCCACGTTGTCATCTCAGGCAACCTAGATCCATCTGATGAAGTCAAAACAGACGCAGCAGAACTTGCAGCCTACTTCTCTCAAGGTCGCCTGTCAAATCTGGTGCAGGTAGATATGATTGAAGTCAAGAAACTCAACAAACCAACTGGCGGAAAACCAGGCTTTGTCACTTACACAGGACAAAAGACCCTCCGTGTCACACCAGACCCCGAAAAAATCTCATCCATGAAAAAATCCTGATTTTACTTGAAATCAGGATTTTTAACTTACTATTCACTCAAATCATATCCAATTATAGGACTAATCTTTGCCACCTAGTTTCTCATTGATTTTCATCATCACACTAGCAATTTTTTCACCCCAATAAGGGTCTGATGCATATTCCACATTCATACCAGATGCCTTGTTTCCAAGGAAAGTTCTACCCCTATCGATATAATTTTCCTTAATCCACTTGGTTGCACCTAAAATTCCCTTATCCACATCATCAAATGTCTTGGCAGAAAGGTAAGGAGTCGTATCATAGGCTGTAATTCCAAAGAAATTATTCTTATCTTTGGCAATCTTACTTCGTCCCCAGTCACTTTCTAAAGCACTATGGGCAAGGAGGTAAAGGGCATTGATATGGTAATGTTCTTCGGCTTCCTTAAAGGTAGCTCCCTTATTTTCCAAGAGACTATTGTCAATATTTAACAGACTAAATACCTTATCCAAATCTTCAGCACTATAGTTTGTAGCCTCTGTCAAATCTTTAAAAAGGAAGGGATTTTCAAGGTTAAAACCATCAAAATGCAGTCCATCTGCCGAATAATATTTCTTGCCTACTTTCATATCAGAAAGATGAGTAGATACTGGGATGCTAGCATTCTGAGCCACATAGTGATAAAAACGATGTCCATCACTCTCATAATAAGGGATAAAATCCTTGCTAGCATCTAGTGCTTGTAAATCTTCTGTTTTCATATAGCCTGACAAACCAGAAATAGTAATAGCCAAGCGCTTGTCATCACTTTTTCTATCCTTATCTAGCCAAACAACACTACCTTGCGATATATAGGAGAGCTTTTCACCATCTGCATTATAGACATTTGCTGTGACAGGTACTACTTGATAATAAGCAGCATTTTCATTTGTAGCTTTTTCTCCAAGCCATTTACCGTCGCTTCCAAGCTGATGACCATCAATAGTCTCATTTTTTGCCATGTAGCCACCGGATTTGAAGTAGTACCAGGCTTGACTTTTAGAATCGTATACCCATTCTTTATCAGCCATTTTGCCATCAGATTTTAGATAAAACCATGACTCCTTATCCAAAATCCATTCATTGGCTGCCATATAGCCACCGGATTTTAGATAATAATAGTGACCATTTTCGAAAATCCATTCTTTATCAGCATGATTTCCATTTTCTTTGATATAAAACCAAGATTGGTATTGTTTGTCAAAAAGCCAACCTTGCTGTACTTTAGCACCACTAGCACTCACATAAGCCTGTTCAATCCACTGACTTGTCAGTAAATAACCACCTGATTTGAAATAATAGTCCTTACCCTTGATTTGGAGCCATTCTTTCTCTGCGTGTTGTCCATCTGCTTTGATATAAAACCAAGCATCATATTGAGAATCATAGACCCAGTCTTCTATTACCTTGGCACCTGTAGCACCGACATAGGAAGCTCCTAGCCAAGCATTTCTTTTCATCTTTCCATCTTGGTCAAGATAATAGAGGACTCCCTTGTCTTCTATCCATTCTGACTTGGCCATATAGCCACCAAATTTGAGGTAAAAATAGTCGTCACCTTGCTTTAGCCATTCATTTTCAGCATAGTTGGCATCTTCTTTTATATAAAACCAAGATTGATAGTGAGCATCAAAAATCCACTCATTAGCTGCTTGATTCCCATCTGCTTTCAGGTATTGTTTTCCTTGCCAAGTACCATCACTAGCCATTGCACTCTCTGGTCTGGCTAAGAAAAATAGCAGAGCTAAAAAAACAAATCTCAATTTCTTCATAAACTTTCTTCCTCTGTTCTTTCTATTTTATTGTATCAAAATTCTCTATAATCAATATTACAAACTGATAAAAAATCAAGAACAGATTGATTGCAGTTTACCTCAGAGACTCTTTTACTTCCTTGCGTAGATTTTCTAGACTGCTGATACCATATTTATCCATAACCTTTGGTAAATTTTCGATAATATCAGGACAGGCGTAAGGATTGGTAAAGTTGGCTGTTCCAACTCCTATAGCAGATGCTCCAGCCAGATACATTTCTAGGGCAGCTTCAGCCGAATCCACTCCTCCCATTCCAATGATAGGCAGGTCTGTTGTTTGGGCGACTTGGCGGATAAGTTTGAGGGCTACTGGAAAGACTGCTGGACCAGACATTCCACCTGTTCCATTGGCCAAGATTAGTTTTCTGGTTTTGAGGTCAAAACGCATTCCAACCAGAGTATTAATCATAGTCAAGCCACTTGCTCCTGCATCCTCTGCTGCCTTTGCGACAGTAACGATATCGGTCACACTAGGGGTTAATTTGACATAAACTGGCACATCAGAGGCTTCCACAGCTGCTTTCACCACATCATAAGCTAAATCTGGATCTTGACCAATCAAGAGTCCATGATTACAGTGATCTACGTTGGGACAAGAAATATTGAGCTCAATAGCCTTCACATTAGTTGCCTTGGAAATACCATGAGAAACAGCCGCATACTCTTGTTTTGAAAAACCAGCTACATTGGCAATAATAGGAAGATTTGGATATTCTCTTTCCAACCAAGGTAGCTTTTCAGCCAAAACAACTTCCAAACCAGGATTTTGCAAACCGATTGCATTAAGCATACCAGCGGGTGTTTCTGCCACCCTTGGAGTTGGATTGCCAAAACGGGGTTCAAGAGTTGTCGCCTTGATCATAATAGAACCCAAAAGGTCTAAATCATAGTACTTGGCATACTCTTGACCAAAACCAAAACAGCCTGATGCTGGAATAATCGGATTTTTCAAATCCAAACCAGGTAGAGAAACTTGTAAACGATTTGTAGTCATAATTTTCTCCTTATAATACAACTGTTCCTGTACGGAAAACAGGGCCATCTTCACAGACGCGTTGGCTGACCGTCTCGCTTTCTGGCACTTTTAGGACGCAGGCATAGCAAGCCCCCATCCCACAAGCCATACGAGATTCTAGAGATAGATAGGCTCTTGGGTGGTCATAAAAGGTTTGATTGATATACTTCATCATTCCAGGCGCCCCACATGAGTAAACAGCATCAAACTGACTGTCTAAATCATTAATGACGACGGAAACATTGCCCTTAATACCATAAGAACCATCATCTGTCGTTACAAAGACTTGACTATATTGGGCTAATTCTTTTTCAAGGATAACAGCAGCCTTATTAGCAAATCCGAGAACTGTCACTACTTTCACACCACGCGCATGCAATTCCTTGGCCACCTCAAGCAAGGGTGGGACACCAATCCCCCCTCCAACTAAGAGAATCTGGCTCTGCTCATCTAGGTCAGACAAGTCAAATCCATTTCCCTGAGGTCCCATCACATCAAGAGTATCTCCCTGACTTAAGGTTGAAAAAATAGCTGTACCAGCACCTTCAATCCGATAAATGAGGTGACACTGCTTCTTTACCTTATCAATAGACGAAATTGAAATAGGACGACGCAAAAGATGGGCATCATCAGGCACGCGCAGATGTAGAAATTGACCTGCTCGCATGGCTTCAACCATTTCCCCTTCTAGGACTAATTCAAAGATTGCTGGCGCGATTTCCTCCTGTGCAACCACCTTCATGGTTTCCAAACGAATGGCACCCAAACGTTTCTTACATGTGGGATTCATGACTTTTCCTCCTTAAATTTTAAGGGGATCAGATAAAGAAAAGACCTTGCTAGTGCAAGGCCTCAGTTAAAATCGTACAAGACAAGAGAGCACACTCAAAAAGTCTCCTCTAGAAAATTGTACTATTCTTTTATCTGACACCTTGTGAGTCTCTCTGGACTCCCCTTAAAGGTTAAATTTTTATTAGTATACTCTTTCAGCTAAAAAAAGTCAAGTAGAAAACGAACATTCTACTTGACCTCACGAGATTATTTTTCACGAATGACTTCGACCTTGTAGCCATCAGGGTCTTTTACAAAGTAATAGTTAGGTGCAGTTCCTGGTAGACCATTTGGCTCAGTCACTTCATATCCTTTTGCACTATGCTCTTGATGAAGCGCCTCAAGATCAGGTGTACTGAGGGCGATATGGGCAAATCCATCTCCAACCACATAAGGACCATGATCGTAGTTATAAGTCAACTCCAACTCATAGTCATCACCCTCAAGACCTAGATAGACAATCGTGAAGGCATGGTCTGGAAAATCTCTGCGACGCAATTCTTTAAAACCAAAAGCATCTTGATAAAATGCGATTGATTTTTCAAGATTTTCTACTCGCAAGCAAGTGTGTAGCATTTTTGAAGCCATATTTTTCTCCTTTATTTTCAAAAAGACTGGGACAATCCTGTTCCAGTCTTATCTGTTATTATTTACCAAGTTTTGCTTTCGCTGCATCTGCAAGAGCTGTGAAAGCTGCTGCATCGTTAACAGCCAAGTCAGCAAGCATTTTACGGTTAACTTCGATCTCAGCCAATTTCAAACCATGCATCAATTGTGAGTATGAAAGTCCGTTCATACGAGCTGCCGCATTGATACGAGTGATCCACAATTTGCGGAAGTCACGTTTTTTCTGACGACGGTCACGGTATGCATAGTAGTAAGAGTTCATTACTTGTTCTTTTGCAGTACGGAACAAGATGTGTTTAGCTCCATAGTAACCTTTTGCTAATTTAAGAATACGTTTACGACGTTTGCGTGATACAACGCCACCTTTAACACGTGCCATGTTTTATTTCCTCCAAATATTTCCTAGAATTGTTTACTTACTGTTAGGCTATTATTTCAAGCGAGTAAGCATTGCTTTGATACGTTTGTAATCTCCTGAATGCACCATAGATGCTTTACGAAGATGACGACGTTGTTTCTTAGTTTTTCCGTGGAAACGGTGAGAAGTGTAAGCACGGAAACGTTTAAGTCCACCAGAACCTGTACGTTTGAAACGTTTAGCTGATGCGCGGTGTGTTTTTTGTTTTGGCATGATTTTTTCTCCTTTATTTAACTTTCTGACAATTATTTTTTGTCAGTCGCTGGCGCCAATTGCATGAACATTTGACGTCCATCCATTTTAGCACGTTGTTCGATGATGGCAATATCTTGAGTTGCTTCAGCAAACTCGGCTAAAACTTTTGCACCAATCTCTTTATGGGTAATCATACGACCCTTAAAGCGAATAGATACCTTAACTTTATTTCCTTTTTCAAGGAATTTGCGTGCATTGCGAAGTTTTGTATCAAAGTCACCCTTGTCAATAGTTGGACTTAGACGAACTTCTTTCACAGTAACAACACTTTGTTTTTTACGTTGTTCTTTTTGCTTCTTCTGGTACTCAAACTTGAACTTACCGTAGTCCATAATTTTTGCAACAGGCGGTTTGGCTTGGGGTTGAATCAATACTAGATCAACATTAGCGTTATCAGCCAAAGCTTGTGCTTCACTGAGTGGCTTGATGCCTAGCTGTTCTCCTTCAAGACCAATCAAGCGAACTTCACGTACACGAATCTCATCATTGATGAATAAGTCTTGCTTTGCTATGGTTTTCACCTCTTTTGTTTTATTAGAGAAAAACAATAGCGGACTCGTAAATATACAAGCCCGCACGTTATGATAGCGTTTCTTAGAAACTTTTCATCCGTAGGGCCAGGCAACTTCATGTCACAAGGCGAGAAGCTCTCACTTCTGCTTTTCTCAACTTTTATATGATACCAAGTTTTCGAGCACTTGTCAAGATAAAAAGTTATTTTTTTGAAAAGTTTCTGCTCATTAACCAACCGTTTCGACTTTCCAACTATTCCACCCTTTAAAGCGTATAGCTCCATGCTGGTCAGTTCGGTAAACTTTACTATTGATAGTTTCCAGTCGTGTCAAAGTTTCCTGATGGGGGAGTTTCGCTCGATTGTTCTTTCCAACTGAGATGAGGGTCATCTCTGGTTTGAGCTGTTCTAAAAAGGCTGAACTTGATGATTTTTTAGAGCCATGTTGCCCAGCTTTCAAAACATCCACCTCTAGGTCAGGATATTGCTTCAGCAAGTCCTTCTCTCCTTTCTCCTCCAAGTTTCCTGTGAAGAGGAAGTGCTTATCCAAGAGTTTCCCATACAGAACTATGGAATCTTCATGACCTCCATCTCCAATTTTCCTTGGAGATAAGACTTCTAACTGACTTCCGAAAATTGGCAAATTCTCTCCCACTGACACACTACGAACCTTGGTTTGAGTCGCCTGTAGTTCTGCCACAAATTCCTTCTGTTTCAAACTGCCTTTTGACACTAAAATTTCGCCTACATGAAAAGCCCTGGTCACCTCCAACAAATCGCCAATATGCTCCTTGTCCGTGTTAGTCAAAATTAGCTGGTCAATCTTAGCTACTCCTCGACTTTTAAGATAGGGTATCAAGCTTCGCTGGGCATTGCTGGTCGTCGCCTTTTCTTGCCATTTTTCGATTTTCTTATCAGATTCTACCTTTCCACCTACATCTATGAGAATGGTCTTACCAGTTACATCCCGTAGGAAAATACTTTCACCTTGCCCCACATCCAGCATGGTAATTTCATTTTCCAGTGGATGCTTGATCAAGAAAAAGAGACCCGTAATCAATAAGCTCAATACTGCTAGCCTTTTAATGTTTTTCCTCAAATCATAGACTAAAGCCAAGGAAATTAACAATAAGATTAAAAGCCATGCATTGGGTTGTCCAAAGACCAGAGGCCTACTTGCCACCTGCGATACAAAGCGAATCATTCCCTCCAACCATTCAAAAATAAAATTCAGCTGAATGACTGAATAAAGAAAGGAAAGGGCAAATAAGACAGACAAGAGCGGTAAGAAGACCAAGTCAAATAGAAAGGAAAAGACAAAGGTCAAGAGGATGGACCAAGGTTGAAATTCCGAAAAATAGAAGGATAGAATGGGTAATATTCCCAAAGAAATAACCAGACTTTCTCTAGCAACATCCTTGAGTCCCTCCTCTTCTTTGCTGGTCATGGTCAAGATAAAAGCATAAGCGCAGGACAAGACACCTCCTGCTGTCAAGAAAAAGTTGGGCATGATGATAAAGAGGACAAGCACAGTCAAGGCAAAATTATCCAAACCCTTAACACCATGTTGAGCCAGTAGCTTCTGCAATAGACTGCGAATAACTGATGCTGAAAATCCTGTCAGCCCTGCATAGATAAGTGAAAAGGGATAAGTCAGCCATTTCAACTTTTCTTGGGTCAAGCCCAATCGCAAGAGAAGTTTCTTAAATCCATCCATGAAAAAGCCTACCTGCATACCCGACAAGGCAAAAAGATGGATAATTCCTAGACTGGAATAAAGCTCATTCATCTCCTCAAAATCTGTGTCCAGATGCCCTAACAAGAGACCTGTCATGTAATTGCGCATAGGGTCTGGAAAATGTGTCTTAATCCAAACCACAGCCTTTCGGCGTAAACTGGATAGATTTTCTCCTATATCCCAACTGCCAACCTTTTGAAGTGACTGGATTTTTTTGATATTGAGAGTCTGGTAAATTCCCTGAGTCTTCAGATAGGCTTGGTAGTCAAAGCCACCAAAATTTCTCTGCCCTTCTGGTTCTGAAAGTTTTCCTTCTAACTCTATCTCATGAAGGTCGGTTAAAGCTTGAAAGGCTTCTTTCTCCTCCTCGGACTGGAGTTTATAATAGACTTGAAAAATGCGTCTATCAGACTTGCCACGAAAGGACAGACTATCACCATTGATCTTAACAGTGTCAGGCAAAATCCGTACCCTTTCAACAGAATCCGCCAAATTTTGACTCGCTCGACTCTGTTGCCAATTTTGAAACAGAAACCAGAAGGCAAAGATTCCGCAAATAACTAGAACTTTTACAGCAGGTTTCCAAGGAAATTGGATAAAGAGACAGACGAGCAGAAAAACGAAGCCCAACAAAGCAAGATAGGATGCTGAAAAAATGGCGTAGTAAAGCCAGAGTAATAGAAAACTCAGATAGATTAAGGGAATAGAGAACTTCTTAATCCACTGTAACATAGTCTTTTAACTTTTCTATCGTTTTGGCACCAATGCCAGAGACCTTCTTGAGCTCATCAACCGACTTGAATTTCCCATTTGTTTCACGATGGTCGATAATGTCCTGAGCTCGTTTTCCTCCCAGTCCCTTAACCTGTTTAAGCTCTTCCAGACTGGCCTTGTTGAGATTGACCTTCTTGTCCTTACTTGTTGAAGAAGCCGTCCCCGAACCTGCCTGTTGACTAGCTGATTCTTCTCCCTTAGTTGGAACGTAAACCAGAGCCTCATCACTAACTTTCTGAGCTAGATTGAGCGACTTGCTGTCTGCTTGCTCTGTCAAGCCACCTGCCTTCTGAACGGCATCATTGACCCGACTACCTACAGGCAAATCATAAATTCCAGGTGCTTTAACAGCGCCTTTTACATCTACTGTGATTAGATCTTGTTCAACCGGTTCTTCCTTTGCTTCCTTCTTCACATCCTTTTCGGTCGATGAATCCTTGGAAACAGCTGCAACTTCTGCCTGCAAATTCGTTTCCTTGACAGGTGTTTCTGGAGCTGGCTTTAGCAGGAAAAATCCGCCTACAAGCAAGCCCAGACCAGTACAGATGACAATAATTTTATACTCTTTGATTTTTTCGATAATTGCTTCCATATTTTCTCCTCTCTTAGATTATTCGTAAGAGGAAGAAAAAACAGTTGAAAATTTCTTCTCAACTGCTTATTTATTTGCAAAATAGTCTTCCTTAGTCAAGACATAATGAACTCTTGTGATAATTCGACCTGGTTCTTTATTATCCATTCTGGCATAGGGTTCTTCGTGGGAAAAACGCATACCTGATTTCTCCATGACCTTGCCAGATGCGGGATTGTCTTTGTCATGAAGAGCGGTCAACTTGTTCATTCCTATCTTCTCAAAAATTAGCTTAATTACGGCACGATTGGCTTCTGTCGTCAAACCTTGATTCCAATACTTTTGGTTGATAATATAACCAATAGCTACCTTCTTAAGAACAGAATCAATCTTGTGCAAGTCAATGGTTCCGATAAACTCTCCAGTACTTTTTAGTTCTATTCCCCAGCGTCCCAAGGGATTAGCCAAGTAGAACTGAGCAATGTTATTCTTGGTTTCTTCCAAGCTTTGATTGGTTGGAAAAGTGTAACGTGTATTATCCTTGTCCGAGGCATAGGCAAACATCGCTTCCGCATCATCCAAGGTTACAGGTCTAAGCAATAAACGCTCTGTCTCGACTATGGGATACTGGGCTAGTTTTAAAAAGATTGATTCCATACGTTTTCTCCACTTGAAAAGTTTCTAACTAATATAAGGATATTGAATGAAACATTTAAAAAGCAAATTTATACTTAGTATTGAGATAACTTTAAGTACAAAAGAACTATCCTTCAGACAGAGGTTGAGGATATAATTCTTCAATCTCTTCATTTTTAACAGGTGCTGGTTCATAAGCTCGGATAATTTGAGCGACAACTGGATGGCGAACCACATCCTTGGCTGAAAAGTGAACAAAGTCAATTTGATGGATATTCTTGAGTTTCTCTTGAGCATCAATCAAACCGGACTTGACGTTACGCGGAAGGTCAATCTGACTAATATCTCCATTGACAATCATCTTAGAATGAAAACCTAAACGAGTCAAGAACATCTTCATCTGCATGATGGTCGTATTTTGCGCCTCATCGAGAATGACAAAGGCATCATCCAAGGTTCGTCCACGCATATAGGCAAGGGGCGCAATCTCGATAATTTCACGCTCCATGAGTCGAGTCGTTTGGTCTTTCCCCAAAATCTGATACAAGGCATCATAAACAGGGCGAAGGTAAGGATCGACCTTTTCCTTGAGGTCACCCGGAAGAAATCCAAGACTCTCACCTGCTTCCACTGCTGGACGAGTCAGGATAATCCTCTTGACTTGCCCACGTTTAAGGGCAGTCACCGCCAAGGTCACTGCAAGAAAGGTCTTACCTGTACCTGCTGGCCCAATTCCAAAGGTCACATCATGCTGTTTAACACTGTCCACATAAAGTTTTTGACCCAGTGTTTTGACACGGATAGGTTTCCCAGTATTGTCTTTGATGATTTCTTCTTCATAAAGGGCGACAAACTTGTCAATTTCATCGTTTTTGACCATGCTAATTGCAGTTACCACATCTGGCGTACCAACGGTCATCCCACGGTTTACCAAGACCATCAAGGCTTGGATAACCTGACGAGCTTCCTCGCAAGCAGACTCTTCTCCCAAAACCTGGACAATCTCCGTACGAGCATGAATCACCACATCAAGCTCTTCTTCCATCAAACGAAGATGACGTTCATTGGAACCAAAAAGATGAAACAGGTCATCTGGATGACTCAGTTGAATGTCTATTGAATGTTCCTTCAAATAAAGAACCTCTCTAATCCTTTTATTTCTTTTTATTATAGCAAAGGGGCGGAGAAATTACTAGCCCAAACCTAGTGAATCATGCTAGTGTTCTAAGTATTCTTGCCAGATAGCGTCAAAGTCTCCTAGGTTAAAAGAGAAACTGGCGTGCTCCTCCAAAAAGCGACTCACCTCATCAAAATCATCTGTGTGTTTTGGAAAGGCTGACTCTTCAAAAGCGAGGTCTGCCAAGATAGCTTTGGGACTGTTACTTTTAGGATTGCGCTCGGTCATGAGCCAAGTGTAAAATGATTTTCTCAATTCTTTCTCCTATCAAGACTTTTTTGATGAAACTTTTCTGATTTTTAAAAATTACTGGACTTAGCCTCTGACACATAGTGATTTATAAAATCCGTTTTCGCATCAGTATAGGCGTCTCGATTGTGTTCAAATTGTTTCCACAAACTGAGTTTTAATTCCTGATACGCTTGGGCAATATCTGGATGCTGGCAGAGATAATCTCTAAAATAAATCTCGTCATGATCTCCCGTCATTCGCAAATGTAAATGAAAAACTTTCTCAGCAAATCCCTGCTCTGTATATCCTTTATTTAGCGAAATTCTGTTAGGACTCTCCGACATCACTAGCCACCCATTCTTCACCAATAAATCCCTAACTCTTGCTAAATCCTCTATTCTACCTACTTCTAACAGAATATCAACGATATTTTTGGCCCAAATATTAGGGATAGCAGTGCTACCGATATGTTCTATTCTTTGAATAACATTTGCACCCAATATTGTTTTCACATTTGTTTTTTCCAATTCATACCAGTCTTTCCACTCTGACTTGTGCTCTACTAAAAAAATAGGAAAAAGTTGCCAGAGTTCCTCTAAACTCATTTCTTCAAGTTTCTTTATCATGTCTATAAGACCTAAATCAACTCTGTCCCAAACTGGTCCTGCTTGATTTTACCAGCTTTCATAAGACCACCTAAAGCTTTCTTGAACTGACCTTTAGAAATGCCAAAGGTTGCCTTGATGTCGTCTGGAGATGACTTATCATTTAAGGTCATGAAACCGCCATTGCTTTCCAAGTAAGTCAAAATCATCTGAGCATCATTTTCCAACATTTCAAAAGAACGTGGTTTGAGGGATAGGTTCAAGGTACGGTCCACTTCACGGAAACCGATAACACGCGCATCTAGCACTTGGCCTAAACGTGGCTCTGCATAGCGCTCACTTGGGTGAATGAAACCAAGCATGTTATTCTCTGGTAGGTATACAAAAGTTCCTGATAGCTTGAGGCGGTAAACAATGGCTGGCCAGTTTTGGTTCTGCATGTTGTTGTAAGCAGGACGCGCCAGACGTTGGAAGTCTTCCTGATACGCCAAGAGTCCCCAGATACGGTCTTTCTTGTCCACTTCAAGACGGATGTAGAGTTGGTCACCCTTCTTAGGCCAGAGTTCCTTGAGCTCAGGGAGGATATCGAGTGACACAACGATTTCCTTATCAGGTAGACCGGTATCGACAAAGACGCCCAAGTCCTTACGAACTTCTGTTACGGTTCCCCAACCAAATTGGTCCTGAGTGGCAGTGACTTCTAGAGTAGTCAAGCGGAGTTTTTGCTTCATATCTGTGTAAGCAAAACCTTTGACTGTATCACCTACCGTATGCTGACCTTCTTCCTTAGCAAGAGCATAGGTCTGGCCATCCTTTTGCACAAAGTAAAAACGGTCGTTTTCATCGATGATCAGTCCAACGATAAAACTTGCAAGATTTGTATTCATATTTCCTTCTTTCGAATAAAACTCAGCCAGCAATGCCAACTGAGTTTTTCTGTTTATTTTTAGACTTCCAAAAGTTCTTTCTCTTTATTAGCAGTCATGTCGTCGATGTGTTTGACAGCATCGTCTGTCACTTTTTGAATGTCTTTTTCAAGAGTCTTCAATTCGTCTTCAGTGATTTCTTTTGCTTTTTCTTGTTTCTTAGCTTCGTCCATAGCATCGCGACGGATATTGCGGACAGCCACCTTAGCATTCTCACCGACCTTCTTCACTTCTTTAGCAAGGTCACGACGAGTTTCTTCTGTAAGAGCTGGGATAACCAAGCGAATCACAGAACCGTCATTCGCTGGTGTGATACCAAGATCAGAAGCGTTCAAAGCACGTTCGATGTCTTTCAATGAAGACTTGTCAAATGGTGTTACCAACAAAACACGCGCTTCTGGAATCGTAATTGAAGCGATTTGGTTAAGAGGAGTTTCGACTCCATAGTATTCTACATGTACACGGTCAAGCAAGCTTGCATTGGCACGACCGGCACGGATAGCACCAAATTCACGAGCAAGTGAGTGGTGAGATTGGGTCATTCTCTCTTTAGCTTTTTCAATAATTGCGTTAGCCATAATCTTTCTTATTCCTTTTCTTCGATATTGTTTGAAACTGTTGTTCCGATATTTTCACCAAATACGACACGTTTGATGTTGCCTGGTTGGTTCATGTTGAAGACAACCAAGTCAATGTCGTTATCCATTGAGAGGGTTGAAGCTGTTGAGTCCATGATACGGAGACCTTTATTGATAACGTCACGGTGGGTCAATTCTTCAAATTTAACAGCTGTCTTGTCCTTCTTAGGATCGGCATTGTAAACACCATCTACGCCATTTTTAGCCATAAGGATAGCATCCGCTTCGATTTCAGCTGCACGAAGGGCCGCTGTTGTATCTGTTGAGAAGTAAGGTGAACCAATTCCAGCACCAAAGATAACGATACGGCCTTTTTCAAGGTGACGAAGGGCACGTCCACGGACATAAGGTTCTGCCACCTGTTGCATAGCAATGGCAGTTTGCACACGTGTATCAACCCCAACTTGTTGCAATGAATCTGCCATCACAAGAGCATTCATAACTGTCCCAAGCATTCCTGTGTAATCTGCCTGAACTCGGTCCATACCTGCTTCTGCTGCAGGTTCTCCACGCCAGAGATTTCCTCCACCAATAACAAGGGCAATTTCGATACCTAAGCTATGAACTTCTTGAATCTCTTTTGCGATTGTTTGAACTGTTTGGATATCAATCCCTACGCCTCGTTCACCGGCAAGGGCTTCACCTGATAACTTGATTAAAATACGTTTATACTTGGGATTCGCCATTTTCACTCTCCTTTTTTTATCCTACCTATTTTATCATAATTTCTAAGATTTTTATAGTATCATGAGCAATTCTTTCAAAAAAATTAGACAGTTAAAAATTCCTCTAAGTCAGAAAGAGCACGCTCTGCAATTTTTTCATAACGAGCCTTCTTATCACGGATACGTTCGCCTTCCAACTCCTTGATGATTCCAAAATTGACATTCATTGGTTGGAAATGTTTGCTGTCGGCATGAGTGATGTAATGAGCCAGACTTCCAATCGCTGTCGTCTCTGGGAAAATAGCCTCACTTTCTCCCTTGAAGAGACGAGCCGCGTTAATTCCCGCAACCAAGCCTGAAGCCACTGACTCAACATAGCCTTCCACACCCGTCATCTGACCAGCAAAGAAGAGATTTGGTTGTTTCTTAGACCGGTAGGTCTGCTCAAGAAGATTCGGTGAATCCATGTAAGAATTGCGGTGCATAACACCATAACGAACAAACTCAGCATTTTCAAGACCTGGAATCATTTGGAAGACTCGCTTTTGTTCTCCCCATTTGAGGTGAGTCTGGAAACCAACGATATTGTAGAGGCTACCAGCCGCATTGTCCTGACGCAGCTGAACCACCGCATAAGGTGTTTTAAATTCTCCATCACGAGGTCCTGTGTAGTCGTCCGGATACTCAAGGCCAACTGGTTTCATCGGACCATAAAGCATGGTTTTAATACCACGTTTGGCCATGACTTCGATAGGCATACAGCCCTCAAAATACTTTTCTTTTTCAAAAGAATTCAGCGGCGCTTCTTCCGCATTGACCAAGGCTTCGTGGAAATTCATAAATTCTTGTTTGGTCATGGGAGCGTTGAGGTAGGCCGCTTCCCCCTTATCATAACGAGACTTGAGATAGACCTTGCTCATATCGATGGTGTTGACATCGATAATAGGCGCTGCCGCATCGTAGAAATAGAAACCATCGCCGTCATTAAGGGCATGAATCTTTTCAGCCAAGGCATCGCTTGTCAAAGGACCAGTAGCGACAACCGTAATAACATCTGTCGGCAATTCTGTAATTTCATCACGCACTACTTCAATCAAGGGGTGGTTGGCTACTTTCTCAGTTACCATCTGAGAGAAACCATCACGGTCCACCGCAAGCGCCCCTCCTGCTGGAACACGTGTAGCCTCAGCAGATTCCAAAATAACAGAACCCAAGCGACGCATTTCTTCCTTGAGGAGACCCACTGCATTTGTCAAGGCATCCCCACGTAAGGAATTGGAACAAACCAATTCAGCAAAATTATCTGTTTTGTGTTGAGGTGTTGACTTGACACCACGCATTTCATAAAGTTTAACTGGAATACCACGCTCTGCGATTTGGTAGGCTGCTTCTGACCCTGCCAAACCAGCACCGATAACATTGATATAAGATTGAGACACGACACTAATACCTCTTTGGGAGTGTGAAGACAAGGTTCACATTGAAAAAGCCAATCAAACTTAAGAGTTTTCGAGTTTCTTGGCTCAGGCTGAAAAAGTCCACAGGACTTACTTCGCTTTCGAATTTCCTGGCTCAGGCTGAAAAAGTCCACAGGACTTACTTCGCTTTCGAATTTCCTGGCTCAGGCTGAAAAAGTCCACAGGACTTTTTCACTCCCACAAATCTTTCTATTTTTTCTTCTACTAGTATAACAAAAAAAGGGAAGAAGGCAAACTTCCCTGTTTAGTCATTTTCTTGATTTTCTTCCCAGTCGTGGTAAGCAGCGTAGAGCTGGCTTTTATTCCACTGGTAAATCTTAGCGACTTCCTTGATAGCTTGATTTTTCTTCATGCCTTGCTGGATGCGTACTTGTATTTCTGAAAACAAGTCCTCCTCGTCTTTTTCTTCCACATCCTGACTGGCACCTTCAACGATGAGAAGGCATTCTCCCTTGAGTGGCGTTTCAGTAATGCTTTCCAGCAATTCAGAAATGGTACCTCTTTGGTATTCTTCATAGATTTTGGTCAATTCTCTAACCAAGACCACCGAGCGGTCACCGTAGACTTCTAGCATATTTTCCAACGTATCTGCTACACGATGAGGGGATTCATAGAAAATTTGTGTTTCAGGATAGTCTTTTTTCGAGTCGAAAAATTGCTTTTGCTGGCCTGATTTTCTCGGTAAAAAGCCGTAAAAGATATGTGGCTGTGGCGCTAAACCACTGGCAATCAAAGCAGAAATTCCTGCAGAGGCACCTGGAACAGTCACAACCGCAATTTCTTCCTCAATGGCTGCCTTGACCAAATCATGACCAGGGTCTGAGATACTAGGCAGACCTGCATCGGATACCTGAGCAATACTTTGCCCTGCTTTCAGGAAACCAATCAAATCAGGAATCTTTTCCTTGGCATTGTGCTCATGAAAACTAACCTGCTTGGTAGAAATGTCAAAATGCTTGAGCAATAGACCTGTATTGCGCGTGTCCTCAGCAGCAATCCAGTCCACTTCTTTCAAGGTCTGGATAGCTCGAAAGGTCATATCATCTAGATTGCCAATCGGTGTTGCCACTAGATACAGTTTGCCATAGGGAGACTGCCCCTTAAAACTTTTTTGAATCTGCATGCCTACTCCCTGTATAACAACTCGTCACAGAACATACATTCTTCGTCCTGTTCTCGACGTTGTCCATAAAAATCATTACATACGTGAAATCCATCCCGGTAAATGCGACGGACACTTTCACGAACATGTTTGGCCTTGACAGGAGCATCTGCTTCCACCTCACCCAAACGTTCCCGCAACTTACTATTTTCCAAGCGAAGAGCTGTATTTTCTTCTACTAGGCTCTTGAGATTTTTCTTGATGGCTTCCACATCGGCTAAGGTCACCAATAACTGTTGGGAAAAATCATCCAGCGCGTCAAATAATTCTTTTTTGTCCATAAACCAGCTCTTTCCTTTCTTTATCATTCATCTTTGAGTTTATATTTCTTTCAAGACCAGGTATTCCATGGCATTTTGAAAGCTGACATTAGCTTGCCACATTTTTCTAGCTTCTAGCAAATCTTGTAGAATCACTCTTACTCTTGCTTGTAGGATATCTTGTCCACAGAGAACTTCAAGAATCCGTAAAACCTGATCTTGTTTTTCCTTGTCATCTGCCAAGTTGGCTAATTTAGCAACCTGCAGATAACTTTCTTTTTTCTTAGCCACTAACCAAGTCAACAGGCGTTCACTTTCATCAACCAAGGTCCAAAAACTTGCCTGATTGGCTAACTTTTCTGCTTCAGCTCGCGATTGACTAAACTGGGCTAGGAGAGTCGCTTTTTTCTTAACCAGTCCCATTTGTTCTAAGAGCAAGATGAGTTTTTCTTCTTGCTTTTTAAAGTGGAAAATCTGGGTCCGACTTCGGATTGTCGGTAAAATCTTTTCTTCATCGCTTGTCAAGAAGAAAATATAAACCTCACTCTGGGGTTCTTCGATGACCTTGAGCAGAGAATTGGCTGCATTAGGATGCATTTTCTCAGCTTGCTCGATAATAAAAACCTGTTGCTGGCTTTCAATCCCTGCTTGGGAAAACTGACCCACCAATTCTCGAATGCGTTCTGTCTTAATGACCTGATTAACTGGTTTAATCAAGGTGACATCGGGAAATTCTCCCTGTTCAATCAGCTTACAATTTCGGCATTTCTCACATGGTAAAACTCCTACTTTATCCGTACAAAAGAGGCTCTTAGCCAAAAACTGCGCCATTTCCAAGCTTCCAAAGAAACCTGAAAAGAGATAGGCGTGATTGAGCTGGTCTTGTTCTAGGATACGGACAAAGCGGTCAAACTGGTTTGGTTGCCAAGCCTTTAATTCTTCTTGTTTCATTTAGCCAAGCCCATTCTGTCAAACAAGACTGCCTTGGTAGTTTCCACAACTTGCTCCAAAGGAAAACTAGCATCAATCTTAACAATACGACTTCCTTCTTTGTCCAGAAGAGAAAGGTAACCTTGACGAACTTTTTTGTGCAAGTCCAACCCTTCTAAGTCCAAACGATTGACCTCGCGATTGCTATTAGCAGCAATACGAGCCAGCCCTTCTTCCACCTCGATGTCAAAATAGAGTGTCAAATCGGGTTTGAGGCCATCTGTCGCAAACTGGTTAAGCCAGTCAATGGCTTCAATGTCCAAGCCACGACCAAATCCCTGATAGGCAAGAGAACTATCGATGAAACGGTCCATAATGACCAACTTACCAGCTTCAAGGGCTGGAAGAACTTTTTCCACCAAATGCTGTCTGCGACTGGCAATATAAAGAAGTAACTCTGTCTTCGCATCCATCTGAGTATGACTTGGGTCCAAAATCACTTCCCGAATCTTCTCTCCTATCAAGACACCTCCTGGTTCACGGGTCGTCAGCACCTCTACCCCTTTTTCCTCTAAAATTGGTAGCAGAGCCTCTAAAACACTGGTCTTTCCTGCTCCCTCTGGTCCCTCAAGAGAGACTAAAAATCCTTTTGACATGTCTAACTCATTTCTTTTTTACTACTTCTATTCTATCAAAAAAATAGGGGTTTGTGACAATCTTTTTGTCTTCTCATTTCAACCACCATAAAAGAGGCAGTCAAAGCCACCTCTTATTTACCTAGTTCTTGTGTTCGTTTATAGGCTTGGTCAACTGCATCCATGACTGTTCCTCGAAAAGCATGCGCTTCTAGGCTTGCTACACCAGCGATAGTCGAACCGCCTGGGCTACAAACTTGGTCTTTCAAGACTCCAGGATGCTCTTGGCTTTCTAGGATCAATTTCCCAGCTCCTACCACGGTTTGAGCCGCCATTTTCAACGCTGTCTCTCGTGGCAATCCAGTTTGAACACCTGCATCTGCCAAAGCCTCTATAAAAAGATAGACAAAGGCCGGCCCACAGCCTGCAAGACCTGTCGCTGCATCGATTAAGCCTTCTCCAAGTTCAACCAAGAGACCAGCCTTGGCTAAAAGCTGACAAAAGAGTTCACTGTCCTCAGCACGACAGTTTGCTGATATGGAATAACTAATCACTCCTTGACCAATAGAAGCAGGGGTATTGGGCATCATACGAATAATTCTGTGCTGACTTGGAAGAAGACTAGCGAGTTTTTCCAAGGTCAATCCAGCTGCCATCGAAATCAAAAGAATACTTTCTCTTTTTTTAAGGATGGTTTGATATTGAGAAAGCAAGTCTGAGAACTGTGCAGGCTTTACTCCTAGAAAAATCACATCTGCTTCTGCGAATATTTCTTCATTGCTGGAAGCCTGACCCCCAAAGTCTGCAATGAAAGCATCTACCTTGGCTTGGCTACGATTGGCAAGGAGAAGGTCATCGCCCGTCTTAGCCTGCAAGACAGCCTTGGCCAAACTAGCACCCATATTCCCCAAACCGATAAATCCAATCTTCATCTCTTACTCCCTTATCTGTCCGTCACCAGTAACCACATACTTGTAGCTAGTCAACTCCTTCAATCCCATGGGACCACGCGCGTGCAGTTTCTGAGTAGAAATCCCCATTTCACAACCAAGACCAAATTGGCCACCATCTGTGAAACGAGTTGAGGCATTGACATAAACCGCTGCAGAGTCCACTTGATCTGTAAAGTAAGCTGCAGCTTCAGCATTTTCCGTCACAATGGCATCCGAATGATGGGTACTGTGAGCCTCAATATGGGCAACCGCTTCTTCTAAACTGCTCACAACCTTAACAGCTAGAATATAGTCTAAAAACTCGGTGTCAAAGTCTTGGGCCTCAGCTGCTTGACCTGAAACAAACTGACTTGCTTTTTCATCCAAGCGGAATTGAATCGGTTCCAGCCCAGCTTCTTTCCGACTTGTAACCAGAACTTGCTCCAAGCGAGGAAGGAAGCTTGCTGCTTTGCCTTCATGAACCAGCAGAACCTCCATGGCATTGCAGACAGAAGGACGACTGGTTTTGGCATTGTTGATGATAGACAGAGCTTTGTCTTCATCTGCATCCTTATCCACATAGACATGGACAATCCCAGTTCCTGTCTCGATAACAGGTACGATAGCATTTTCAACCACGGCATTAATCAAGCCAGCCCCTCCACGAGGAATGAGAAGGTCTAGATAGCCCTTGGCCTTCATCATAGCATAGCTGCTTTCACGGCTGGTATCTTCCACCAGTTGAATCACATCTGGGTGAATAGTGGTCGTCTCCAAGCCCTTCTTGATGGCTGTGACAATAGCATGGGCTGTTTGATAGGCATCCTTCCCACTACGAAGAACAACCGCATTCCCACTCTTGAGAGCCAAAGCAGCCGCGTCAGACGTCACATTTGGACGGCTTTCATAGATAATACCAATAACCCCCATAGCCACACGTTTCTTTGTGATAACCAAACCATTTTCAAGCTGATTGGTTTCTAAGACTTCACCGATTGGATCTGGTAAAGCAACCACTTCACGAATCCCAGTTGCCATCGCTTCTATACGACTTGCATCCAAATAAAGACGATCCAGCATCACATCTGAGATTTTACCCTTAGCAGCTTCCATATCAAGGGCATTGGCTGCTAAAATTTCCTCTGTAGCAGCCACTAAGTGATCAACCATGGCTAGCAAGGCTTGGTTTTTCACCTCTTCACTAGCTGTGTTGATTGATTTTTTAACAGCCTGTACCTGTTCAAATTGTTCTTGTGTACTTACCATAGTTTACCTCTAAAATTCTGTAAAGAGTAGTTGGATTTCAGGAGTAATGGAAATCCAGTCATCACGGTGAATCAAGATACCCTTGGCTTTTTGAGAACGCAACATATCCTCCAAAGCAGATGCTCCAAATTGCACGCGTCCTTTTCCAAGTGATTTTCCACTTTCCTTGTCAAATACTGTCACGATATCACCGTAAGAAAAGGCTCCTTCTGCGTCAACAATACCAGATAAAAGAAGACTCTTTCCATGTTGGGAGAGAGCTTCTGCAGCCCCTCTATCGACCCAAATAGAACCTTGACTCTGAGCATAAAAGGCCAGCCATTGTTTCTGGGTACGAAGTCCCTTCTCTTGAGCAACAAAGTAGGAACCATCCTTGGTCTCCTCAGCTGCCTCAATCATGGCATCTGACTTCAAGGATGAGCAGATATAAACAGGAACTCCTGATTCTGTCGCGATAGTTGCAGCTTTGATTTTGGTTAACATGCCCCCAGTTCCGTTTGAAGAACCTGCTCCACCGGCCATATCAATAATCTCACGATTGATGGTCTCAATTCTCTCCAAGCGTTTGGCTGTTGGATCTGAATTAGGATTTCCTGTATAGAGACCGTCTACATCTGTCAAGAGGACCAAAAGGTCTGCTTGGACCATGGCCGCTACCTGGGCACTTAGAGTGTCATTGTCCCCGACCTTGAGCTCATCAATGACGACACTGTCATTCTCGTTTATGATAGGAATCGCTCCACGGCTAAGTAGAACCGACAAAGCCTGATGGGCATTTTTATAACGGCGCTTATCCACAAAGTCATCCTGGGTCAGCAAAATTTGTGCAGAAACGATTTGGCGCAAGAGAAGATTGGTCGTGTATTCTTCCAACAAAAGCCCTTGCCCTACCGCTGCTGAAGCCTGTTTATCAGCAATCTTAGTCGGACGCTTTTTAAATCCTAAGGCTCCAAAACCGGCAGCAATGGCTCCCGACGACACCAAAATCAACTCATGACCCGCCTCGTGCAACATAGCCAACTGCTGGGTAATAGCCTTTACCTTACTACGTGATAAACTTCCATCCTCATTTGTCAGAGAAGAAGTCCCCACCTTAAAGACGATCCGTTTGTATTTCATAGTCTCACTCCGATTCTTCATATTTATCCATTATAACATGAATAGCATAAAATAGAAAAGAGTTGATAGGAAAAAGAAGGCCCTAAAACCTTCTTTTTTACTACTGTTCTGATTCCGATTTATTTGTACTCGTCTCAGAGCTTTGTGAAGTTGAAGAAGTCAAATCTTGACTAGTTGAAGCGCTTGTAACACCTTCATTCTGTCTAATTTCTTTACTTTCAAGATCTTTTTTCACTACTTCTTTGGATTCTTTTATTTCTGAATGACTTGTGACTTTAGTTGTAACAGATTTCTCGACCGGAACATCCACTAACCAGGCACCACTTGAATCAACAGTATAGCCTTCTGGTGTCTTACCGTTCACAAGCAATTGACCATTTTCTTTCAAGAAGTACCATTTATCCTTGTTTTTAATCCAACCAACAGCTCGTGAACCATCTTCCTTGTAGAAATACCAAGCATTTGCCTTTTTAAGCCAACCTTGCTTCATAGCTCCTGAATCTTCTAGATAGTAATGATGACCAGCAACTTCTATCTCGCCTGTCTTCATGATACCAGTAGAATCCATATAGTACCAGGTTTCTTTATCTTTTACCCAACCCGTTTTCATTTCTCCTGATTGAGCAAAGTAATACCATTGCCCCTTATATTGAAGCCAACCTGTCTTCATAGAGCCATCGTTTGATAAATAATAGTTCTGACTTCCAGTATTTACCCAACCAATTTCCATCTGATTTTCTTTGTTGAAATAATACCAGATTCCATCAATTTTCTTCCAATTTTTAGCAGAAGCACCAGAGTCTGTCAAATAGAACCAATGATTGTTCCATTTTTTCCATTGATTCTGTAACAAGATACCCGTTTGGTTAAAGTAATACCATTCACCTTCGATTTCATTCCAACCTACTGCATACTCTCCTGTAGAATCAGGTGCTTGATACCACCAATTCCCATATGCACTCTTATGCCAACCATCTTGAAAACTTGGAATCGGCTTGTAGGAAGTTGAAATGTTTACTAAACCATCTTGTCGAATATCAAAAACTGTTGCATCATAGTCTTTGCTGGCTGCGTTGATTCTCTCAATTCCTCGTTCTTTGAGCCAATTAACATACTCACTATCAACACCATTTTTCCAAGGTAAACTATCCGAGGTTTGAACAATCAAACTCGGACTCAAATGTTTAATGAAATCCTTGGTGTTTGATTTATTGGTATCACGGTGATGGTTAAACTTCATCAAATCAACTTTTCCAATGAGAGGACCATACTTGTCTTCTGCTCCATGAACATTATCTAAGTCGCCCCCAAGGTAAATTTTCTTACCATTGACTTTCACCACGCTAATCAAGGAATTGGAATTGTCATCCCAAATTTTCTTTAATTCACCTGATGAATCAGTTTCATTTTCATAGTTATAGAGTTGAATATCCATGTCTCCAAACTGAAAATGAGCATCCCCTTGTGTGATATTTTGAATAACTGAAACACCTTTTTCAGCGGCAGTCTGTAAAACCTTATCATAGCCATACAGATTATCCCATAGACGTTCAGAATTAGTAATACGATTATCACTATATTTTTTAAGATAGACTCGGTCAACTGGGTAGGTAGAAAGTAATTCATCAACATTTCCAATATGATCACTGTGGGTATGGGTCACTAAAATAAAATCAAGTTTTTGGACACCCAATTCCTTCAAACGACGAAAGACACGGTCTGTCAGAACATGCTTATAAGACGTTTCAATTCCTTCTCTCCATGGGTAACGAGAATCACTTCCATCTGGGAAATCATAATCTTCTCCTGTATCCACCATGGCAAAATGTCCATTACTTTCAAGAATGATTGCATCACTGCCACCTTCTTGAACATTGATAAAGTGGATTTTATTTCCTGAACTTTCTTGAGCTTGAACATTTCCATACCATGACAAACCTAAAAAAGCGCCTGCAAGTGCTAAACTAGTTAATTTCTTTTTCATTCTTACTTTCTCAATCTCTCCAATGTTTTCTTAAAAATCTCTGGGATATCTGCTGTAAATTCCAAGGTCTCACCTGTTCTCGGATGAGTAAAACCTAGAGTCTTGGCATGAAGAAATTGTCCATGTCCTTTCAAAGTCTTGCGAGGACCATAGACTTCATCACCAGCGACTGGATGGCCGATATAAGCCATGTGAACACGGATTTGATGAGTGCGCCCTGTCTCCAGTTGCAACTCCACTAAGCTATAATCACCAAAGCGTTCCAAAACGTGGAAACGGGTCACTGCAGGCTTCCCTTTAGCAGTCACAGCCTGTTTCTTACGGTCTTTTTCACTACGGCCAATCGGCGCTTCAATCACACCACAATCATTAGGCAAATTTCCATGAACAATCGCCCAATATTTGCGGAGAGACTTTTTATCCTTAAGTTCTTGGGCAAGTGCTAGATGCGCCTCATCGTTTTTAGCAATCATGAGAAGACCTGACGTATCCTTATCAATACGGTGAACAATTCCTGGACGCAGAACCCCATTGATACCCGACAAGTCCTTAATATGATACATAAGGGCATTTACCAGAGTTCCACTAGTATGACCAGCACTCGGATGCACAACCATCCCCTGAGGTTTGTTAACGACGGCCACATCCTCATCTTGGTAGATGATTTCTAGCGGAAGATTCTCAGCTACATACTCTAAAACCTCTGGTTCTGGCAGATGGTAAGTGACGACATCGCCTTCTTGAACTGTGTATTTAGCTTTCTTGACTTGCCCATTGACCAAGACCTGTCCTGATTTGATTTTTTCATTCGCGAGACTGCGTGATAATTCTGTCAAATCCGACAAAGCCTTATCCAAACGCAGGCCACCAGTTTCAATTTTAATTTCCATTTATTTCCTCTTTTAGCATTGCAATTAATAAAATAATCACTCCAACAGTCAAATAGCTATCTGCAACATTGAAAATTGCAAAATTAATAAAGTCAAGGTGGAACATATCCACAACAAAGCCCTGACTGACTCTGTCAATAAAGTTTCCAAGACCACCTGCGATTATCAAGGTCAAACCCAAGACCATCCAGAATGAGTCCTCCATGTGTTTATGTAGATACCAAATGGCACCTACCATAACGACCAGTGTAATGATAGCAAATAACCACTGCTGGTCTTGTAAGATAGAAAAGGCTGCCCCTCGATTTTGCAGGTAGGTCAAGCTAACGAAATTGGGAATCCAAGAGCGCACTTCACCCAGTGGAATCTGCTGGACGATATAGGATTTGACCAACTGATCCAGCGCAATCAAAAGCAGTACAATGACTGCCACTATTCCTCTTTTTTTCATGATTTCCTCTTTTGATCAAAATATTCTTGCATGACTTCTACAAAGAGAGCCCCAGCTTGACTCAGCTCTACTTCTTCACGTTTAACATAGACCATGCGATTATCTAGGTTATCCTTGAGACGAATAACTGTGATGCCATTAACACTGTCACTATCTAAAAAACCAGAACCTGTTGCATAGGCGTCCGTCCGCTCTAAAATACCATTCAAGGTAGCACGGTCTGTCACATTAAACATCTGTGAACTCGCACTGGTATCGACAAAGTTCTCTGAATAATAAAGGTACTCATCTTTCTCTTGAGTGAAACGAACCGTTGGTAGATCTGCTAAATCCTCCATGACCAATTCCTCTTTCTGAGCCAAAGGATGCCCTTCACGAAGATAAATATGGGTATGGAAGGGAATTAATTCAATGACCTCTAGGCCTAGCTTTTCAACCCGTTGCATAATCCCCTTTTTATTTTGATTGTTAAGGTAGATAATCCCAATCTCACTATGCCCTTGCGCTACTTCATCTAAGATTTGAACAGTAGTTGATTCAAAAATACGGAAGTTTTTATAGTCAGGATAGCGCTCTGAAAAGGCCGTAATGGTTGGTGGCAAGAAGTCATAGTGCTGACTAGCAATGGAAAATTCATCTTTTTCTTCTTCAGGATTGGCATACTGATTTTGAAAAATATCAAATCCTTTAACCAATTCTTGCGCTTTTTCATAGAATTCCATACCACGACGGGTCAAGAAAGTCCCTGAGCTGGTCCGACGGAAAATCTTAAAGCCCAACTCTTTCTCCAAATCACGAACAGAAATAGACAGACTCGGCTGACTAACATACATCTTTTCAGCAGCTTCACGGAAAGTACCACTATTGGCAATGGCCACAACATAGCGTAATTGTTGAATGTTCATCTTCTACCCCCAACTTCTTTATCTTTTCATTATACCATATTTTAGAAGTTTTCCAAAAAGGAAAAGAGTCTGGAAATTTTCAAGTCTAAGCGAATACTCTAATACCCCAATACAAGAATTAGAATGATATCTTTTTTCAGTCCTCATTTTATTTCAAACAAATAAAAACAGCAAATCTTGTTGATTTACCGTTTAAAACATGATACAAGAAAACTCTCTAAAAATTTCTTTTATTCTATAAATCAACTAGAATAAGCTTCTTCAACCCTATTCGCTATATCTGGACTTACCTCCCAAATCCCAACATAGGGTTGTTCAATATATTGTTTTTCTTTCATAGTATATAGATAGGCTACACTATCATTTTCTTCATTCTGATGAGAGAATTTGATAATGATGTAATCTTTAACATTTGTCGGTTGATCATTTAAACTTTCTAAAGTTGTGGAGGTGGACTGCTTCTGTATCTCGTCAATCAATTTTGAGATTTCTTCTCTCTTGGTTATAGTTTTAATATCTTCAGAGATTTTTTTCTGCAGGGAAATTACAGAGATCGTTTCAGGTTCAGGAAGAACAAGTTTTTTCTTACTGACACAAGCAGATAAAACAAGAAAAGAGATTGAACAGACTATTATAGTGATAATTTTTTTCATACAGGTTTACATCCTTTCCATATTTCTGCTAGCTTACTAAGATAAAATTATTATATCAAATCTTAGCAATTTTTACAATATCTTATTCCCTTATAACATTCATTACTGTAAAAGGCTCACATTCCACTATTTTATAATTGTATCTAAAAGACAAAGTAGCCGACAAGTTCGCTTCTTATATAGGATTTTAAAATATGGGTACCAAAACAAAAAAAGCAGGCTCTCCGAAAACTCGGAAAGCCTTATTTAATGCTACTTCTAGCTTCCTCGCCTTTATATTTCAAGGCTCGGGATAAAAAGGTTCACTGGACCTTTTTATTTTGCGATTGGGTAAACAGAAACTTGTTTTTTATCGCGTCCTTTACGTTCAAAGCGTACTACGCCTTCAACTTTAGCGAACAAAGTATCGTCTCCACCACGTCCAACGTTTACACCTGGGTAGATGTGTGTACCACGTTGACGGTAAAGGATTGATCCACCTGTTACAGTTTGTCCGTCAGCTGCTTTAGCTCCAAGACGTTTCGCTTGTGAATCACGTCCGTTTGATGTAGAACCTCCACCTTTTTTGTGGGCGAAAAGTTGCAAGTTGTTAAGAGTCATTTTTAACATAATGTTTTCCTCCGTGTTAGTTTTCTGTGATAACTCTGGTTTGGACGAACTCAGAAGAGTTCTCCGATAAGTTTGCCATACCTAAGAAAAATGATTCAAAGAATAACTGGGTCATTTCTCTCTGGTGTGAAGGAAGATCTTTTGGTATTTCAACCATCAGATAGCCACCTTCATCTTCGTTTAATTCTAGGATTGGTTCATAGCCTGCAAATTTCTCAATAGAATTGATAAAGTTAATGGCAAGCGTAGAAACCGATGCACACACGACATCAAAGCCGTATTCGCCACTCTCGGCGTGTCCAGTAATTTCCGCACTCCTCAGCTCGCCATCTTCGGCTCTCTCAAAGACTGCCTGTATCATGTGTTCTCCTTAAAATTAAGCGTTGATTGCGTTGATGACAACTTTTGTATATGGTTGACGGTGACCTTGTTTACGGTGGCTACCTTTTTTAGGTTTGTACTTGTAAGTAACAACTTTCTTTTGTTTTCCTTGTTTTTCAACAGTTCCAACTACAGTAGCTCCAGCAACAAGTGGAGTTCCGACAACAGTGTTTTCACCACCAACAAGAACAACTTCGTTAAAAGTAACTTCTTGACCAGCTTCAACGTTCAATTTTTCAACGTAAACTGCTTGACCAACTTCAACTTTAACTTGTTTTCCGCCAGTTTTGATAATTGCGTATGTGCTCATTATGCACCTCCTATGATTTTTATGGGTTTCCCCGAATTTTTTGTGAAGACTCGCCTAGCATCGTGGGACGAACCACTTAAACTTGAATAATCAAGCAACGATGTTCGTGCGGTTGCACAGGATCGTGCATAGTCAACTCTTCAAGTATAGCATATCTCCTATTTTCTTACAAGTAATAACACCTAAAATGAAGCTTTTTCTTTTACTTTTTTCTGCCAAGAGGCAAAAAGCATGCTGAGGTAAAAAATACTCATCATAATAGGAACACCAAGAATGGTCTTTTCATGATAGAAAATCGTCAAATAAGCTGAAAAGACAACGCCAAGGACAAAACTACTAAGCAGGCTAACAAAGATAATCCCTTCACGTAAAAAAGGAGTGTGCTTGGTCCGAAAATAATCTCCAAAAGCCAGCATGGTCCGTTTGATATTCCCTGTCATAAACGCGTTATTATAAGCTATACCTGACACTTCACCAAAAGCAGTTGTCACCAAGCCCATACAAAAGGCTAAGGGCGGTACTAGATAGATATTATCTACAGTTTGCGGTACAAAACCAATAATGATTGATAAGATTGCTAAAGGAAGCAATGACAAAATTGGCTTTTTCACAATTCTCAATTTTTCCTTATAAACAGTTAATAAAAAGACCCCCATCATAAAAGCTAACAAGGTGAGAACCTTGTCCCTAACATCTGAAACATTATTTTGAATTAATTCTACTGAAAGAAAGACGACATTCCCAGTTTGTCCAGCTACAAGAGTATTCCCTCGCACAATAAAAGTATAGGCGTCTACATATCCTGCACAAAAAGTCAAAAAAAGCGCTAGCCTCTTAGACTGACGTGATATTTTTCTTATAGGTAATAACCTCATTTTCCCTCCCATTTCATTTACTCATCTCATTATTGTACCACTTTCTTTGGAAAAGACCTAGTAGCTTATTTGAAATTTTTTCCCCTCTGTTGGATAGTCCCGTCTATCTATGTTATAATGAAAGAAGGATTTGAAATCGGAAAAGGAGTAACTATGCTTAAATTAGGTGTCATCGGAACAGGGGCTATCAGCCACCACTTCATAGAAGCAGCCCATACCAGTGGAAAATACCAGCTGGTCGCAGTCTACTCTAGAAAACTAGAAACTGCAGCAACCTTTGCTTCTCGCTATCAGGATATCCAACTCTTTGATCAAGTAGAGGACTTCTTCAAGAGCTCCTTTGATGTAGTCTATATTGCTAGTCCAAACTCCTTACATTTTGCTCAGGCAAAAGCTGCCTTGTCTGCTGGTAAACACGTTATTCTTGAAAAACCAGCTGTTACTCAGCCACAGGAATGGCTGGATTTGAGACATACAGCTGAGAAAAATCACTGTTTTATATTCGAAGCAGCTCGTAATTACCACGAGAAAGCTTTTACTACTATCAAAAACTTTTTAGCAGACAAACAAATTTTGGGAGCAGATTTCAACTATGCCAAGTATTCTTCCAAAATGCCGGATTTATTGGCTGGACAGACACCAAATGTCTTTTCAGACCGTTTTGCTGGTGGAGCGCTTATGGATTTGGGGATTTATCCCCTCTACGCTGCCGTTCGTCTCTTTGGAAAAGCTCAAGACGCGACCTATCAGGCTCAACAACTTGACAATAGCATGGACCTAAATGGAGACGGAATCCTCTTCTACCCTGACTTTCAAGTTCATATCAAGGCTGGGAAAAACATCACTTCCAATCTTCCTTGCGAAATTTACACAACAGATGGAACCTTGACTCTCAACACGATTGAGCATGTTCGCTCGGCTATTTTTACCGACCACCAAGGCAATCAAATCCAACTCCCTATCCAACAGGCTCCTCATACGATGACTGAGGAAGTCGCTTCATTTGCACACATGATCCAGAAACCAGATCTGAATCTCTACCAAACTTGGCTGAATGATGCAAGTTCAGTTCATGAGCTACTTTATACCATGCGCCAGACTGCTGGCATTAGATTTGAGGCAGAAAAATGAAAAACAAACTACCGACTGAATGGCAAGAACTGAGTGACCAACTCGGTTTCCAAGAATTCACTCCCATTCAAACTCAACTATTTGAGCCCCTTCTTGCTGGAGAAAACCTCCTAGGAGTGAGCCCAACAGGAACTGGTAAGACCCTAGCTTACCTTCTACCAAGTCTTCTCAGACTACAAAAGAAAAAGGCCCAACAACTCTTGATTCTAGCACCAAATACTGAACTTGCTGGACAGATTTTTGACGTATGTAAAACGTGGGCTGAAGCTATCAGCTTGACTGCTCAGCTCTTCCTATCAGGCTCAAGTCAGAAACGCCAGATTGAACGCCTAAAAAAAGGACCAGAAATTCTGATTGGAACTCCTGGCCGTATCTTTGAACTCATTAAACTGAAAAAAATCAAGATGATGAATGTGGAAACCATCATCCTGGATGAATTCGACCAATTACTAGATGATTCTCAGATTCACTTTGTTGAGAAAATCACTCACTACGCACCGCGTGACCATCAACTCGTCTACATGAGTGCGACGACCAAGTTTGACCAAGAAAAGATTGCGCCTAACACACGTACCATTGATCTTTCTGACCAAAAATTGGACAACATCCAACATTTCTATATGCAGGTAGATCAACGTCACCGAGTGGATATGCTACGAAAACTGGCTCATGTAGAGGATTTCCGAGGTCTTGTCTTCTTTAACAGCCTATCAGACCTTGGAAGTGCAGAAGAAAAACTACAGTATCGGGATATCTTGGCTGTTTCCCTCGCTAGTGATGTCAATGTCAAATTTAGAAAAGTCATCTTAGAAAAGTTTAAAGACAAGCAACTAACCCTGCTTCTTGCAACTGACCTTCTGGCTCGTGGGATTGATATCGATAGCCTAGAATGTGTCGTAAACTTTGATGTCCCAAGAGATATCGAAACCTACACTCACCGTGCTGGACGTACTGGCCGTATGGGCAAGGAAGGTTATGTTATTACTCTCGTCACTCATCCAGAAGAAATCAAAAAACTTAAGAAGTTTGCAAGTGTACGAGAAATTGTCCTAAAAAATCAAGAACTCTATATCAAATAAAGCTCCGTTTGCTCTATGCCCATCAAGTGTATAGAGCTTTTTGTGTACAATTCTTCAATTTTATACTCAATGAAAATCAAAGAGCAAACTAGGAAGCTAGCCGCAGGCTGTACTTGAGTACGGCAAGGTGACGCTGACGTGGGTTGAATTTGATTTTCGAAGAGTATTAGTTCAATATTCGAAAAAAAGAACCTTGCAAAGCAAGATTCTTTTAGTGTCTGACTTAAATAATTGTTCTTCTGGGAACTAAATCGAATTAAGCTTCGATTTCTGTAACCATACCTGAACCAACAGTACGTCCACCCTCACGGATAGAGAATGTAGTACCTTGTTCTACGGCGATTGGGTGGATCAACTCAACGTCGATTGTCACGTTATCACCAGGCATTACCATTTCAGTACCTGCTGGAAGTTCGATTGAACCTGTAACGTCAGTAGTACGGAAGTAGAATTGTGGACGGTAGTTGTTGAAGAATGGAGTGTGACGTCCACCTTCTTCTTTAGTAAGGATGTAGACTTCACCTTTGAATTTAGTGTGTGGGTTGATTGAACCTGGTTTAGCGATAACTTGTCCACGTTCGATTTCATCACGTTGAACACCACGAAGAAGGACACCTACGTTATCTCCGGCAAGACCTTCATCAAGTTGTTTACGGAACATTTCAACACCAGTAACGACTGCTTTTTGAGTTTCTTCTTTGATACCAACGATTTCGATTTCGTCGTTGACTTTAACGATACCACGGTCGATACGTCCTGAAGCAACTGTACCACGTCCAGTGATTGAGAATACGTCTTCGACTGGAAGAAGCAATGGTTTGTCAGTGTCACGTTCTGGTTCTGGGATGTACTCATCAACTGTGTTCATCAATTCCATAACGATGTCTTCGTATTTAGTGTCACCTTCAAGGGCTTTAAGAGCTGAACCTTGGATAACTGGAAGATCGTCACCTGGGAAGTCGTATTCTGACAATAGGTCACGGATTTCCATTTCAACCAATTCAAGCAATTCTTCGTCGTCAACCAAGTCAACTTTGTTCATGAAGACGATAAGGTGTTTAACACCAACCTGACGTGAAAGAAGGATGTGCTCACGAGTTTGTGGCATTGGTCCGTCAGTTGAAGCTACTACAAGGATAGCTCCGTCCATTTGAGCGGCACCAGTGATCATGTTTTTAACGTAGTCCGCGTGTCCTGGAGCGTCGATGTGAGCGTAGTGACGTTTTTCAGTTTCGTACTCAACGTGCGCAGTGTTGATTGTGATACCGCGTTCGCGTTCTTCTGGAGCAGCATCGATAGACGCATAGTCTTTAGGTTGGTTAACTGATGAAGGCAAGCGACGTGCCAAAACAGTTGTGATAGCTGCAGTTAGGGTAGTTTTACCGTGGTCAACGTGTCCGATAGTACCAATGTTAACGTGTGGTTTACTACGATCGTATTTTTCTTTTGCCATTTGAGTAAAAGCCTCCAATAAAATATATTTTATAGATAGACAGTAGGCAATACAGTCTAACTTTCCTTACTATTTTATCAAATTTCAGCTAAATTGCAAGTGTTTTACAAAGTTTTTGTGAATTATTCTTAATCAGCTAATCTAAACGTCACTTCTACTCCTATCACTTGACTAAAGAAAAAGAAAAATCAGGAATTTCCTGACTTTTACTTGGCTAATTCTCTTTCTCGTTCTTTCATTATTCTATGATTTTCATACAAGCGAGATAAGAACTTAGAAATTTCTTTCAAGATAGAATAGGTTGGTACAGCGACAATCATACCAATGACGCCATAGATATTACTTGATAACAAAAGTAATACTAAAATCGTAATTGGATGAACCTTCATCACTCCACCAACGATTCGAGGGTAAAGGATGTTCCCATCTACTTGTTGAATAATCAACATATAAACAACTGCAATCAGCATTCTATGAGGATCAGTAAAGACATTGGCGATAATCATCGGAATCAAACCAATACTTGGTCCAACATAAGGAATGAGATTGGCCAATCCTGAAAAGATGGCAAAGACCAAAGCGTATTTCAAACCAATCACGCTATATCCGATAAAGGCCAAACAACCAATAATAATCGCATCAATAGCAACTCCACTAATATATCGAGCAATTGTAGTATTCAAATTTTTTAAAAGACCTGTAATATGCAACTTATCTCGCTTTAAAACAGTACGCTCAAGCATCGGCAAGAATTTGTGGCCATCTAACAAAAAATAAATTAAAAATACAGGTGTCATGATAATAATCAAAACAGTACTAAAGAGCGCAGATAAGACACTTCCAACACTATTCGTTACACTATTTAGGATATTCTGTAGAATATCTACATAAGAGAGATTTAACTGTTGAATAGTCGCTTGAATATCTAAATTTTGAAAGGCTGGATAAGTGGATAAATCGATAATCAAATCTTGCAGACGACTGTAGATTGTCTGACTTGTAGCAATCAAACTTGTCAGCTGATTAATCAAAATCGGTAAGAGATAGACGACCCCAATAACTAGCCCACAAACCAAGGCGCACAAGGTTAGTAGAATACCAATGATACGGTTAATTTTGAAATACTTTTGTAAAAAATTTACAATAGGATTGGTCAAATAATATAAAAAACCACCTAAAAGAAAGGGAATCATTATAGTGTTTGCGACACTTACAAAAGGCGTTATAATCCCACCCATCTGTCTCCATAAATAAAAGATGATGGTTAATAGTAAAATCTCACTGGTCCAAAAAAATAATTTATTCTTACGAAACATGAAGTACCTCCATTCATCTATTTTACCACACTTTCAAAAAAGCTTCTTTCTTATATCATGAAACTGGGAATATTTTTTTCTTTATGATAGAATAAACTTACTATGAAAAAAATAATTTTAACTCTCCTAAGCCTTTCCGTTATTGGGGCAGCATCTACTGTTGATGCTCAAGATTTTAATATTGCTGCTAAACATGCAATTGCTGTTGAGGCAAATACCGGTAAAATTCTCTATGAGAAAGATGCAACCCAGCCAGTTGAAATTGCTTCAATCACAAAGTTAATTACTGTTTATCTTGTCTATGAAGCCTTGGAAAACGGCAGTATTACACTATCAACTCCGGTAGATATTTCTGATTATCCTTACAAATTAACGACAAATTCTGAAGCGAGTAACGTTCCTATGGAGGCTCGTAATTATACCGTCGAACAACTGCTGGAAGCAACCCTAGTATCTAGTGCTAACAGTGCGGCTATTGCCCTAGCTGAGAAAATTGCTGGCTCAGAAAAAGATTTCGTCGATATGATGCGGGCAAAACTCTTGGAATGGGGAATTCAGGATGCCACTGTTGTCAATACGACTGGTCTGAACAATGAGACTCTAGGGGATAACATTTACCCAGGATCTAAAAAAGATGAGGAAAATAAGCTCAGTGCTTATGATGTCGCTATCGTTGCTCGCAATCTCATCAAAAAATACCCACAAGTCTTGGAAATCACGAAAAAACCTTCTTCTACTTTTGCTGGAATGACAATCACTTCTACCAACTACATGTTAGAGGGTATGCCTGCTTATCGCGGTGGTTTTGATGGCCTTAAAACAGGAACAACAGACAAAGCTGGAGAATCTTTTGTTGGTACTACTGTCGAAAAAGGGATGAGGGTTATCACAGTTGTTTTGAATGCAGATCATCAAGACAATAATCCTTACGCTCGCTTCACAGCTACTTCTTCACTAATGGATTATATCTCTTCTACATTCACACTTCGCAAAATCGTTCAAAAAGGCGATGCCTATCAAGATAGTAAAGCCCCTGTACAAGATGGAAAAGAAGATACCGTCACTGCCATTGCCAAAGATGATATCTCTCTAATTGAACGTGTTGGGGGACAATCGTCCCAAACAATTCAATTCACACCTGATTCTAAGGCAATTCCAGCACCACTTGAAGCCGGAACTGTGGTTGGACATTTGACTTATGAAGACAATGATTTGATTGGTCAAGGTTACATCACTACAGAACGTCCTAGTTTTGAAATGGTAGCAGAAAAGAAAGTTGAAAAAGCCTTCTTCTTAAAAGTTTGGTGGAATCAGTTTATCCGATTTATCAACGAGAAATTATAAAAAAATCGCGATTTTAAACCGCGATTTTTTGTTACAAGTTCATCTTCAAAATCCTTGATTATGGGTAAATATAAAAACAAATTTTACCCAACTGATCCTTCCATCTCATAGCTAATCAAGCGGTTCAGCTCAACTGCGTATTCCATTGGAAGCTCTTTTGTGAAGGGCTCTACAAATCCCATGACAATCATCTCTGTTGCCTCAGATTCTGACAATCCACGGCTCATGAGGTAATAGAGTTGTTCTTCAGAAATCTTAGATACCTTAGCTTCGTGTTCCAAAGCGACTTGTGAGTTGTGAATTTCATTAAACGGAATGGTATCTGACGCTGACAAGTCATCCATGATAATGGTATCACACTCGATGTGAGAGACAGATTTCTTAGAGTTTTTGTTAAAGGTTACTTGTCCACGATAGTCAACCTTTCCTCCACCTTTAGCGATGGATTTAGACACGATAGACGAGCTGGTATGTGGAGCGTTGTGGATCATCTTAGCTCCAGTATCCTGGTGTTGACCTGCATTGGCAAAGGCGATAGAAAGCATAGTACCACGCGCCCCTTCTCCATCTAGGTAAACTGATGGGTATTTCATAGTTGTTTTGGCACCCAAGTTTCCATCAATCCACTCAACAGTGGCATCCTTTTGAGCCTTAGCACGCTTTGTTACCAAGTTATAGACGTTATCAGACCAGTTTTGGATGGTCGTATAGCGCATATAAGCTCCGTCCAAGGCAAAGATTTCTACGATGGCAGCATGCAAGCTGTTACTTGAATAAGTTGGCGCTGTACATCCTTCTACATAATGGACACTTGCTCCCTCATCAACGATAATCAAGGTACGTTCAAACTGACCTGTATTTTCGTTGTTGATACGGAAGTAGGTTTGAAGAGGAATATCCACTTTGACCCCTTTTGGTACGTAGATAAAGGTTCCACCTGACCATACTGCTGAGTTAAGGGCAGCCAACTTGTTATCAGTCGGCGGTACCAACTTAGCAAAGTATTGTTTAAACAAGTCTGGGTATTCCTTGAGGGCAGAATCTGTATCTGTAAAGATAATCCCCAATTTTTGGAACTCTTCCTTCATGTTGTGGTAAACCACTTCTGACTCGTACTGGGCAGAGGCTCCTGCTAGATAAGCACGTTCAGCTTCTGGAATCCCGATTCGTTCAAAGGTTTCTTTGATTTTTTCAGGAACTTCGTCCCATGAACGGGCTGGTTTGTCAGATGGTTTTTGGTAGTAGATCAAGTCATCAAAATCAATCTCTGACAAATCTGCTCCCCAAGTTTGCATGGGCATTTTTTTGAAGGTTTCATAAGACTTCAAACGGAATTCTAGCATCCACTCAGGTTCTCCCTTAGCAGCTGATAGTTCACGAATGACATCTTCATTCAATCCTTTTCCTGTCGATAGGACAGGCTCTACATCATCATGGAAACCAAATTTATATTCACCAAGGTCAATTGGTTTTGGTTCTACTCTTTCTTCAGCCATAATATCCTTTCTTTCATTCTTCATTTCTACTGATTCATAAGACAAAAGAAACTTGCCTTACTTGTTTTCTTGATTTTCAATTGTTTTCTTCAGGGCGTTCCAAGCTAGGGTTGCACACTTGATCCGTTGAGGGAATTTGGCAACACCTGACAAGAAAGCTGCATCTCCAAGACTATCTTGTCTATCATCTTTTTTCCCTTGAACCATCTCAGAAAAAATAGTCGCAAGTTCTAATATTTCTTGTTTGGTTTTTCCTAAAACTGCGTCCGTCATCATACTAGCAGATGCTGTAGAGATGGTGCAACCTGAATTTAGAAAAGCGATATCCTCCAAACGGTCATCTACATCAAACTTGACAGAGAGATTGATGACATCTCCACAGGTCGGATTGTTGAGACTGATTTGCTCAGCGTCTTCCAACTTCCCTTGGTGATGTGGATTTTTCGAATGGTCCGCTACCACTGCCATATAAAGGCTATCTAGTTTAGAAAGTGCCATTGAAAAACTCCTTTGTCTTTTGTAAGGCATCGACTAGCTTGTCGCAATCTGCCTTGGTATTGTAGATATAAAAACTTGCTCGGGCTGTTGCTGGAACTTCCAAATACTGGAGCAAAGGTTGCGCACAATGGTGACCCGCACGAACAGCCACTCCTTCATAATCCAAAGCAGTCGCAAGGTCGTGAGGATGGAGATTGCCTAGGTTAAAGGCAATGACACCTGAACGTTGAGCCAAGTCCTGAGAACCGTAAATAATCAATCCCTCAATCGCCTGCAGTTTTGGAAAGACGTATGCAATCAATTCTTGTTCATGGGCTTCAATAGCATCCATGCCAATCTTTTCCAGATAATCCACTGCCGCAGCAAGTCCAATTGCACCTGCCATATTAGGAGTTCCAGCCTCAAATTTCCATGGCAATTCCTTCCAACTAGCAGATTGCTCATAGACGAAATCAATCATTTCGCCACCAAATTCAAGAGGTGACATTTGTTCCAGATACTTTTCTTTACCGTAAAGAACACCGATACCAGTCGGACCAGCCATCTTGTGACCTGAAAAGGCAAAGAAGTCCACATCCAAGTCCTGAACATCAATCTTCATATGAGGCGTAGATTGAGCACCATCCACCACCATGATGGCACCAACTTGGTGGGCCAATTGAGTAATTTCTTTGATTGGATTGATCACACCCAGGACATTTGAGGCGTGAGCAAGGGAGACAAACTTAACTTTATCAGTCAATTTAGCCCGCAAATCATCCATATCCAGAGCTCCATTCTTGAGATAGACATAGACAAGCTCTGCCCCAGTCTTGCGGCAGGCTTCCTGCCATGGAATGATATTGGAATGGTGTTCCATGACAGAAATCAAAACCTGGTCTCCCTCAGTCAAGACTTCCTCAGCATAACGCGCCACCCAGTTGAGACTGGTTGTCGTTCCTCTAGTAAAGAGAACTTCCTTTGTAGATCCTGCATTGATAAACTTACGAATGGTTTCACGAGCCGCCTCATAAGAAGCTGTCGCCCTTTCTGCCAAGGTATGAACCCCACGATGAACATTGGCATTGTCCTGCTCATAATAGCGGTTAATCGTTCCCAGAACTGCTAGTGGTTTTTGTGTCGTCGCGGCATTGTCCAAATAAACCAATGGTTCATCATTAACAATCTGGTCTAAAATTGGAAAATCCTTGCGAATCACTTCTACATCTAACATAGGCTACCCCTTAGCGTTTTGACAATTTTTCTTCGATAGTTGCAATCATTTCATCACGAACTTCCTTGACTGGAATCTCAACGATAACGGAGCCAAGGAAACCACGGACAACCAAACGTTCTGCAGTTGCCTTATCCAAGCCACGGCTCATGAGGTAATACATATCTTCTGGATCTACCTGACCGATAGAAGCTGCATGACCTGCAGTAACGTCATTTTCATCAATCAAAAGAATTGGATTGGCATCTGAACGCGCTTGGTCTGAAAGCATAAGAACACGGCTCTCTTGTTGCGCATCTGCTCCCTTAGCACCCTTGATAATGTGGCCAATACCATTGAAGGTCAAGGTTGCTTTTTCAAGAATAACCCCATGTTGAAGGATATTTCCGATTGAGTTGCAACCATAGTTAGTTACTCGGGTATCAATCCCTTGTACCTGACGGCCACTTGAAAGAGCTACGACTTTAAGATCCGCATGGCTACCATTTCCAATCAAGTCGCTATCAAAGTCCGCAACGACATTCCCTTCGTTCATGACACCAATCGCCCAGTCAATGCTTGCATCGTTGCCTAATTTACCACGACGGCTAATATAGGTAGTGACGTTTTCTCCTAAACGGTCGATCGCAGCAAACTTCACTTGCGCACCAGAACGTGCAATCACTTCTACTGTGATATTAGCAGTTGCTTTGACACTTCCCTCACCGCGTGACTCTAAACGCTCCAGATAACTAATCTTAGAATTTTTACCAGCGATAATCATAATATGCTTGTTAAACGGCACATCACTATCGCTGTCTTGATAGAAAATTCCTTCGATTGGTTCTTTAATCTCAACATTATCAGGAATGTAGAGAACAGCACCACTGTTGAAATAAGCTGTATGGTAGGCTGCCAACTTGTCATCGTCATACTTAACAGATGCCATGAAGAATTCTTCGATCAGCTCTGGAATTTCTTCTAAAGCTGAATGGAAGTCTGTGAAGACAACACCCTGTTCAGCTAACTCAACTGGAGTTTGCTCAAAAACAGTTTGAGTTCCTACTTGTACCAACTTCAAGTGATTATCTAGAGCTGTGAAATCTGGAACATTTGCTGATGGCTCACTTTCTGTAATCGTTCCATCACCAAGATTCCAACGGTGGAATTTGACACGCTCAATAACTGGTAATTCCAAAGTCTCAATCTTATCAAAAGCTTTTTGACGGAGGTCAGCCAACCAGCTTGGTTCAGCGTGCATTTCTGAAAAAAGTTTAATATTTTCTTTAGTCATTTACTTCTCCTAAAAGACACGAGGGAATTACAATTCTTCCTTGTAGTCGTAGCCAAGTTCTTCAGCTAGTTTTGCGTATCCTTCACGTTCCAAACGTGCAGCCAATTCTGGACCACCTGAAAGGACAACACGCCCTTCCATCATCACGTGTACCACGTCTGGTGTGATGTAGTTCAAAAGACGTTGGTAGTGAGTGATAATCATAGCACCAAAGCCTTCACCACGCATGGCATTAACACCCTTAGAAACAACTTTAAGAGCGTCAATATCAAGACCAGAGTCAATCTCATCCAAAAGGGCAAATGTTGGCTCCAACATCAAAAGTTGAAGAATTTCATTTCGTTTTTTCTCACCACCAGAGAAACCTTCGTTGAGGTAACGCTCAGCCATTTCTTCTTTCATGTTGAGCAATTCCATCTTCTCGTCGAGTTTAGTGATAAACTCACGAACTGAAATCTTCTCATCGTCTTCTTTACCAGCATTCATGGCTGCACGAAGAAACTCAGCATTGGTAATTCCAGGAATTTCTGATGGGTATTGCATAGCAAGGAAAAGTCCCATACGCGCACGCTCGTCCACTTCCAACTCAAGGATGTTTACGCCATCAAACAAGACTTCACCTTTGGTAACTTCATAGTTTGGATTTCCCATGATAGCGGCAGAAAGAGTCGATTTACCAGTACCATTTGGTCCCATGATAGCGGCGATTTCTCCTGTTTTCAGGGTCAGGTTAACCCCTTTTAAAATTTCTTTTCCTTCAATCTCAACGTGAAGATCTTTGATCTCTAATACTGACATGATAGTTCCTTTCTTTTTCAAGGCCTTTACAGTGCTTACTGGAAACATACTTGATTTCCCTAGAAAATACGGTAAAAGGTCAATAAATATACTTTTATAGTATAACAAAAAAAAGCCTAAAAGGCTTTTATTTTGTCTAGAAGCTGAGGACTAGTCTTTTCCTTTTAAATGCTGGTCAATGACATCTACAATCTTGCCCATCAAGTAACTAACTCGGAAATTTCTAAAGAGCAAAATGGCCCAAAAGGCTGCCATAATATAGCGACCAGTCATCCAGGCTTCATTGAAAAAATAGGTCTCAGCAGCTGTAAACAGCGCGATGGTAATAAATTGTTGTCTATTCATAAACTTATTGTATCATGAAATCTTTCTTTAGTCTTCCTCTACCTTCACTTTATCAGCCAAAAATTCAAATCCTTCTGGAATCAGACTTTCTTCTACTTCTTTTTCAGTTTGAGAAGATTTGGCTTTGACTGAAAAGGCTGCGCGAACTTCTTTCCATTCCTCCATGGAAATGGCTAAAATCTCAGGTGAAAAACCTGCTGCCTGACTGAGGATGTTGCCAAACATGGTGTTGAGATTATCTCGTTTCATGGTTTGACCAGCATTGAAGTTAGACTCAAAAGCAAGAATAGCATGGTGTTCATTGGCCGCAACCGGTTGAGAACCAACTAGCAGAGCTTTATCAGGACCTCCAAGACTTTCAATCACCTCTCCCCAGGCATTCTGCAAGCGAATCAGATTTTGACGTGCTAAATCAGGATTTTCAACAGCCTCTTGTAAGATAGAGTGAACCTTATTGCGATCCACACGATAGACTGTTTTGCCTGCTGTTGCACGACTAGGAGCTGGATTTGTTGGCTTAGATACGGTTCCCACATTTGCGAGTTCTTGTTTGAGACGGGCAATTTCCTGTCTCAGTGCAGAAATTTCACTTTCAACTGCCCCAGAAAGAGCTGGTTCAGGCTTAATCTCTGCCAAACGGATAGTCATCATCTCAGCATAAATCTTGGGCTGCAAACTAGACTTAATATCTGCTAAACTGACTGTCGCCAAGCGAATCATTTCAAACAGATTTTCTTGAGGAAGTGCCAAATTTTCTACAAAGACTGGACTATGATGAGTATTTTCTCCACCTGTTTGAACAATTAACAAGTCTCTTAAATAGTGCAAAAGGTCGGTCACAAAACGAGTCATACTCTTACCATTGTCAAAGAGAAGATTCAAGCATGCTAGGGCCTTTGGAACATCCTGTTGAGACAAGGCAGCCACATAATCATCCAAGGCCGATAGGCTAATGGTACCAGTAATTTCTTCAGAGATGGCAGTCGTCAACTCGTTTCCCTGTGTCAAACTCAGGGCTTGATCCAAAATAGACAAGGCATCTCGCATTCCACCTTCAGCCCGTCTGGCAATGATTTCCACAGCCTCTGGTTCAGAACTGATATTTTCTTTGTCTAAGATATAGTGAATATGTTCCTTAATATCCTGTGTCTTAATCGATTTAAATTCAAAACGTTGCACACGGGATAGAATAGTCGCAGGTATCTTGTGCAATTCAGTAGTAGCCAAAATAAAGACCACATTCTGTGTTGGCTCTTCTAACGTCTTTAGGAGGGCATTAAAAGCTCCTGTAGACAGCATGTGAACCTCATCTATGATATAGACCTTATAACGGGCAAGACTAGGAGCGTAGGTAGATTTATCACGAATTTCACGGATTTCATCCACCCCGTTATTAGAGGCTGCATCCATTTCAATGACATCTTCTAAACTACCATCTGTCACTGCTTGACAAATATAGCAGTTATTACATGGTTCACCACCCACTTGATTTGGACAGTTCATAGCTTTGGCAAAAATCTTGGCTACACTGGTTTTTCCCGTTCCACGTGGACCAGAAAAAAGATAGGCATGACTTATTTTCTCTTGCTCTACTGCTTGTTTAAGAGTCTTAGCCACAACTTCCTGTCCAACCAACTGGGAGAAGTTTTGACTTCTATATTTTCGATAAAGAGCTTGATACATTAGGCTTTCTCCCCAAACATTGTAAAGTCCCATTCTGTCTTTTCAAGCAAAATAGCGACAAATTGTTCCAAATAATCTCGATCCATAGCATCATAATCATCAATCTCTGAAGAATCCAGATCCAGAACCCCGAGCAATTGACCATTCTTAACCATCGGAACAACAATTTCACTTTTAGCTCGACTATCACAAGAAATATAGTTGGGATAAGTTGTTACATTACCAACCAGAACAGTTTCCTGAAAGTGAGCTGCCTCCCCACAAACACCTTTTCCAAGTGCAATACGGATGCAGGAAACACTTCCTTGGAAAGGACCTAGAACCAATTCCTTTCCATCAAACAGATAAAAGCCTGAGAATACGGTATTAGGAAAGCGTGATTTTAGAAGAGCACTGGCGTTGGAAAGATTAGCCAAAACATTGGTTTCACCATCCAATAAAAAAGAGAGCTCCTCATTTAAGATTTGATAACGTGATTGTTTTTCTGATTCTAACATAGAACTATTATATCAAAAAAGGCTTACAGACAAAAGAAAAATCCCTTGTTTAGTAAACAAAGGATTTTGTGAATTTTCAATTTGATTAAAGTTCGATATCACCGAACAAGTCAGCCATTGAGAATCCTGTTTGTGTTTCTGGAAGTTCGAAATCACGTTTTTCTTGACGTTTTGGACGACGTGGACGAGCAGCACGTTTTTCTTCTTTTTGTCCTTCTTCTTGAGCTGGACGCTCTTCAAGAGCTTTGATAGAAAGTGATACGCGCTCTGCATCTGCGTTAACTTCAAGAACTTTAACTTTAACTTCTTGACCAACTTTAAGAGCTTCTTTTGGATTTTCAATACGTTTGTGTGAAATTTGTGATACGTGAACAAGTCCATCGATACCTGGCAATACTTCAACAAATGCACCGAAGTCAGTCAAACGTTTAACTGTTCCTTCTACTACATCACCTTTAGCCAATTTTTGCTCAACGCCATCCCATGGTCCAGGTGTTGTTGCTTTAAGTGAAAGTGATACGCGTCCTTCTTCTTCGTTAAGATCAAGGATTTTCACTTCAATTTCTTCACCAACAGTTACAACTGATTTTGGTGATACGTTACGTTCATGTGACAATTCAGTCAAGTGAACCAATCCGTCAACACCACCAAGGTCGATGAAAGCACCGAAACTTGTGATACGTGCAACTTTACCAGTTACTACATCACCAACAGCCAATTTACCGAATACTTCAGCGCGAGCTGCTGCTGTAGCTGCTTCAACAACTTCACGACGTGAAAGGATGAAGCGGTTTTCTTTAGCGTCAACTTCTTTGATTTTAGCATCAAATTCTTGACCTACAAAACGCTCAGTGTTACGTACGAAACGAGTATCCAACATTGAAGCTGGGATAAATCCACGAACACCTTCAAATTCTACTGAAAGTCCACCTTTAACGGCACGAGTTCCTTTAACAGTAACAACTTCTTCTTCGCGACCAACAAGTTTGTCCCATGCTTTGCGAGCTTCAAGGCGTTTTTTAGATACAAGGTATGTAACTGTATCAGTATCTTTACCAACCACTTGACGAAGTACAAGAACATCCAATACTTCTCCTACTTTAACAAAGTCATTGATATCTGCATCGCGATCGTTTGTCAATTCGCGAAGAGTCAAGACACCTTCAACACCAGTTCCAGAGATTGCAACGTTAGCTTGAGTCGCATCAACTGTCAATACTTCAGCACTAACAACATCACCAGTCTCAACTTGGCTAACGCTATTTAGCAAATCTTCAAATTCGTTCATCTAAAAAATCCTCCAACAATCAAGTTTTTCTTAAACTTGACATACTTATAATTTTTTTCCTAAGCACCCGCAAGGACATGTTCATATCGTTCACGTCTTTCAATTATAAAAATAAAATACCCTAAGATATTTTGCTTTTTATCTTGATTATTACCTAAGAACTGGGGTAGCTGGATTCGAACCAACGCATGAGGGAGTCAAAGTCCCTTGCCTTACCGCTTGGCTATACCCCATTGACGAAATGGAGAGAGAGGGATTCGAACCCCCGAACCCGAAGGAGCGGATTTACAGTCCGCCGCGTTTAGCCTCTTCGCTATCTCTCCTACAATCAACATGGACTATTATATCATGAAAATTTCAAAAAAACAAGACTTATTTTGCTAAATTATAATTTTCAATCAAAATTTCCACAGCTTTTTCCAATTTTTTATAAAAACTATCGACATTCCCATTCTTTATGATGGCAAATTGTCCGTCTAATTCGGCAATTTCTCCGATAACTTTTTTACCGATAGTCAATGTATAACCTTCAAAACTGTCTTTACCAACATTAACTTTAGCATCTGCTACTTGAATTTCAATTTTTTTATCTTTCTTGCTCATTTCATACCTCTCTTCACTTTTTCTATTTTACAAGAAAATCCTAAAACTAGCAAGAAAAAACTCTATACCAGGCTTGTCTGATATAAAGTTTTCTGCTTTATTTAATATGTTTTTCTAGTTCTTTTTGGTACTTACCATTTGATTCCAATTTTTCTTTTTGCCATTTTTTCAGTGCTTCTTCATATTCTTTTGTTGTAACAATATCTTTTTGCAATTTCATTCCTTTAAAGATATATGGGTCACCCTTAATACCAACTTGTGAGTATGGTTTTGAGAATGGCACGACATTACTTACAACTGGAGAACCACCAGATGAGGCTGTTGGCATCAATAATGAACTATCTGTCAACCAAGCTTGAGCCTTGGCATATTTTTCATAGCGTTCTTCAAGATTTGTAGTTTCTGAATCTGCATCATCCAATAATTTCTTATATTGGTCCAAACCAAGTTTAGCTACAACATCCTTATCTTTCCCTTTAGTAATACCAAGGTGTTTCATAGCAGAACCTGATTTAGGATCCATGATATTCAAGTAAGATGCTGGGTCTTGATAGCTTGGAGCCCATCCTGTACTGTTCAAATCATAATCTTTTTGAGAAGGAACACGCGCTTGAGAAGTGATTGTTTCCTTTTCATTATCTGTCATTTGAAGAACGTCGATAACAACATTTTCAGCACCAAGAGTTGATTCAATAGACTGTTTGAAAGAGTTGCTTTGTTGAACGGCGATGGTATCTGTTTGTTCAACTGGGACATCCAAGTGAATTGGGAATGTTACCCCTTTAGATTCCAAGTCTTTCTTAGCTTTTTCGAAAGCAGCTTTAGCCTTGTCAGGATTGTAGATAGAATCCTTACCGTCAACTAGCTCAACATCTTTCCATTGGTCACCATAGTTCACCAACTCTGCTTGAGCGATTTGACCAAAGTTTTTACCACCTGCTTGTACAAAGTTGTCAGGAACGAGGCTGTTACGAATAATCTTGTCCGCACCGTCTTCACCATTTAGCTGGGCAGCATAAGAATGGCGGTTGAAGGCAAAGTTGATAGCCTGACGGAAGTCCTTATTAAGCATAGCTTCTTTAGTAGAAGTCTTTTGCTCTTCACTTGTTTTCGCAGTTTTATTATATGATTGACGATTTACGTTAAAGGTGAAGTAATAGCTACTTGAATCCTGTGGGCTATAAGTGATTTTATCTCCGTATTGTTCCAAAGTAGAAGCAAAGTTTGAGCTACTTGGGAAGAGACGGGCTGTCGTATAGGCACCTGAAGAGAAGCTACGAATCAACGATTCCTGATCTGAACCATCGTAGTAGGTCAATTTGACCTTTTCAATTTTTACCTTTTCTTTATCCCAGTAGTTTGGATTTTTCTCGTATTCGATCAACGATTTAGAAGTCAAGGTCTTCAAGATATAAGGACCATTGTAGAGAATTCCTGCTGGAGTAACTGCTCCATAATCTTTACCTGATGCCTTCAAAAATTCTTCATTTACAGGCAACATCGTTGCTGTGGTGACTTTAGAATTCCAGAAGCTTTCTGGTTTGTTTAGGGTATATTCGACTGTGTAATCGTCCAAGGCCTTGACACCAACTGTAGAGAAATCATTGGTCTCACCAGTCATGTAGGCATCCAAGCCCTTGATTGAATTTTGGATGAGAGAGACACCGTCTGACTTACCGTCAGCTACGTGTTTTAGTCCTGTCACAAAGTCATGGGCTGTTACTTCTGCGTATTCTTCGCCTTCTGAAGTGTACCATTTAACTCCTTTACGAAGTTTATAGGTATAAGTCAAACCATCTTTTGAGACAGACCAATCTTCAGCCAAGGAAGGAATAACATTCCCGTACTGGTCATTTTCCATCAAACCATCCACCACATTCCCGATGACATCTGTTGTAGATGTACGAGTCGCTATACTATAATCCAAAGATGCTGGATCTACTGCATAGACATATGAAAATGTTGTCGGTGCATCTGCTTCTTTATCAGCTTTTCCACAAGCCACTAAAAGAGCTGTTGTGCTCAGGACCACTCCTGCTGTTAAGAGCCATTTTTTCGATTTCATAAAAATCTCCTTTAGTTAATTTTAATCTACTTTTACAATCCAACCTTCTGGCGCTTCAATATCACCAAACTGAATACCTGTCAATTCATCATAGAGTTTACGAGTCACAGGACCTACTTCTGTTTCACTATAGAAAACATGGAAATCATCACCGTGCTGAATTCCACCAATTGGAGAAATAACTGCTGCTGTACCACAGGCACCTGCCTCTACAAAACGGTCAAGATTATCAATTGGGACATCCCCCTCAATAGGAGTTAAGCCCAAGCGATGTTCTGCTAAGTAAAGCAAAGAATACTTGGTAATAGATGGCAAGATAGATGGACTCAATGGTGTTACAAATTCATTATCAGCTGTAATTCCAAAGAAGTTAGCTGATCCGACCTCTTCAATCTTTGTATGAGTTGATGGGTCTAGATAGATAACATCTGAGAAATGACGTGACTTGGCCAATTTCCCTGGCAAGAGACTTGCAGCATAGTTTCCACCAACCTTAGCCGCACCTGTACCATTTGGAGCGGCACGGTCGTATTCATCCTGAATCAAGAAGTTGGTTGGGACCAAACCGCCTTTAAAGTAATTACCAACTGGCATGGCAAAGATGGTAAAAATATACTCTTCTGCTGGTTTAACCCCAATAATATCTCCGACACCAATCAAAAGAGGGCGAAGATATAAGGTTCCACCTGTTCCATATGGAGGTACATATTCTTCATTCGCACGAACAACTGCCTTACAAGCGTCTACAAACATTTCTGTTGGAACTTGTGGCATCAAGAGACGGTCACATGTCCGTTGCAGGCGTTTAGCATTTTCATCAGGACGGAACAGTTGAACACTACCATCCTTAGTACGATAAGCTTTCAAACCTTCAAATGCTTGTTGACCATAGTGAAGACTTGGAGAAGACTCTGAAATATGCAAGTTTGCATCCTCTGTAAGCTCTCCTTGATCCCATTGTCCATTTTTAAAATGAGCAATATAGCGATAAGGTAATTTCATATAGGAAAAACCGAGATTTTCCCAATCAATCGTTACTGTCATATTCCACTCCTTATTCTAAAAACCTATTTCTTTTATTCTACACTATTTTTCTAAAATAGCAAGTATATTTTGTAATTTTCAGAAAATTTCTTCAATAAAAAGAACCAGCTCTTAGAACTGATTCTTCATTTCACTTATTTAGCTTCAGTAAATACTTCTTTAAGATAAGCGTCAAAAACTTCTTCATCCGAAATCGTGTCAGAGATGAAGCTACCATTACTTGTGCGTTCTGACAGATTCAAGTCTTGTAGTCGACTTTCATAGATTGTTCCTTTGTTCGATTGGACAAGCAGCGTTTGGTCGTTCTCTTCCACTTCTGTACTGAAGAGATCACCAACAAATCCTTGCTCTGCAACTGATCCTGCTAAGAAGACACGATGCGGTTTGTTTTTCAACTCACGCAAGACTTGTAGTCCTCGTTTGGCACGGCTAGTTGCTGGAATTTCGTCAATAGAAACACGTTTCAAACTTCCACGCTGAGTCAAGAGGTAGAAGGATGAAGTGTTACAGATAAAGGCCGATTGGAGGGTATCATCTTCTTTCAGGTTCATAGCCTTGACACCTGCAGCCTTGGCACCGACAACAGGAACCTCTTCGATATTGAAACGCAGAGCATAACCGTTTTGGCTAATCAAGAGAACATCATCCAGTTTAATCGGAGCCACTGCTACAATCTGGTCTGTCTCGTCTTTGAGCTTAGCATACTTGACAGACTTAGACTTGTAGGTTCGCCATGGAGAGAACTCTTTGCGTTCTACCCGTTTAATTTGACCGAGACGAGTTGCAGTAAAGTAGGTTGTCGCATCATCAAACTGATCCACGACTTCCACATAAAGGATTTCTTCGTTAGTTTCAAAGTTTGTGATGGTTTGGCTCAGATGCTCTCCGATGTCCTTCCAGCGAATGTCTGCCAATTCATGGATTGGTCGATAAATGACATTTCCGAGAGTCGTAAACATCAAAAGATGCTGGGTTGTCTTGGCAGCTTGTACAAAGATCAAACGGTCATCATCACGTTTTCCAATTTCCTCTAGCGTTGAAGCTGCAAAAGAACGCGGGCTGGTACGCTTGATGTAACCAGCCTTGGTCACGCTGACGTAGGTATCTTCCTCGGCAATCAGACTAGCTGTATCAATCTCAATTGCTTTCGCAGTGTCTTCTAAAGAACTCAAACGAGGAGTGGCAAATTTCTTCTTAACCTCACGAAGTTCTTTCTTCATAAGATTGTACATGGTCCGTTCATCTCCGATAATAGCCGCAAGCATGGCAATCTTCTCACGAAGTTCTGCTTCTTCTTCTTGCAAGATAACCACATCGGTATTGGTCAAACGGTATAGTTGCAAGGTTACGATAGCCTCAGCCTGCTCTTCAGTAAAATCATAACTGACCTTGAGATTTTCCTTGGCGTCAGCCTTATTCTCAGAAGCACGGATAAGCGCAATGACTTCGTCCAAAATCGAAATCACACGAATCAAACCTTCAACGATATGGAGACGTTTCTCAGCCTTTTCCTTATCAAAGCGTGAACGCGCCAAAATCACTTCACGACGGTGGGCAATGTAGCTAGACAGGATTGGAACAATCCCAACCTGACGAGGCGTGAAATTGTCAATTGCCACCATATTAAAGTTGTAGTTGATTTGTAGGTCGGTGTATTTAAATAGGTAGTTGAGAACAAGCTCCGTATTGGCATCTTTTTTTAGCTCAATAGCAATACGGAGACCGTCACGGTCAGACTCATCGCGAACCTCAGCAATACCAGACACCTTATTATTGACACGAACATCATCAATCTTCTTGACTAGATTGGCCTTGTTGATTTCATAAGGAATCTCAGTAACAACAATTTGTTCCTTACCACCTTTTAGCTTTTCAATCTCAGTCTTGGAACGAACAACCACGCGCCCTTTACCAGTTTCATAGGCCTTCTTGATTTCATCACGACCCTGGATAATCCCTCCAGTCGGGAAGTCTGGTCCAGGCAAGAATTCCATGAGTTTATCCACCTTGGCAGTTGGATGGTCAATCATGTAAACAGCTGTATCGATGACCTCAGCTAAATTATGAGGTGGAATATCTGTCGCATATCCAGCCGAAATACCAGTCGATCCATTTACCAAGAGATTTGGAAAGGCTGCTGGCAAGACTGTCGGCTCTTTTTCGGTGTCATCAAAGTTCCAAGCAAAGGGAACTGTCTTCTTCTCGATATCCTGAAGAAGATAGCCAGCAATTTCAGACAGACGTGCCTCAGTATAACGCATAGCCGCAGGCGGATCTCCGTCCATAGAACCGTTATTACCGTGCATTTCAACCAAAATCTCACGATTTTTCCAGTCCTGTGACATACGAACCATGGCATCATAGATAGAACTGTCACCGTGTGGGTGGAAATTCCCCATGATGTTACCGACAGACTTGGCCGACTTGCGGTAACTCTTATCAAAGGTATTGCCATCCTTATTCATAGAATAAAGAATGCGACGCTGAACCGGCTTCAAGCCATCACGAATATCTGGCAAAGCCCGGTCTTGAATAATGTACTTGGAGTAGCGACCAAAGCGCTCTCCCATAATGTCCTCCAGGGACATGTTTTGAATGTTACTCATATAGGATACAGAGCCCGTAAAATACCAAGTGAAAATAGAAAATTCTTGAAGTAAGAAAGCTCACAAGAGAATTTATCTTTTTCACCCAGCATTTAGGGCGTGTTCAACTCCTTTCAAAGAATGTAGAGTAGGTTTTTATGCAGTAAAAGATATTTTACGGGAATTAGTCCCATGTTCAGTTACCTTAAGGAACCAAACAATCCTTTCTGTAGTTTAATCTTTTAAATTAAGGTCTTTAGTTAGTTAGTGATTAAGAAGTCTCTCCTTAGCATACTCAATCATCTTCTCAGCTACTTCCATATCATAGTCAAATCCCATCTTGTGAGCAAGGAATTGAGCCTCTTGGTGGAAAAGTTCCATCGTAGCAAACAAAGACTGAGTGATTTTATCTATACTTGAAAAATCAAGCAGATTTGAGAATTCTTTCTCTTTCTCAGCAGGCAAATACTGAAAGAGGTACTTGTAGTTCTTGCCAACATCGACCGTTTCCTTATCTGCTGCCACTTGCCAAGCTAAAAGCTTGAGCAATTCTTGTTGGCAGATTCCATAGAGATGGTCCGTCGTATAGATGACTTGTTTACGACAAATCCCTTTAACCACGTAGGCTGACACCCACCAAAATTCATTGCAGGAATTTTTAAAATCTGTCTCACTAGCTGAACTCATCCAGAAACGCTGAGGACTGGGAGAATAGTACTCAAATAAGCCCTTCTTATCTACTAAAACTATGAATTCCGCTTCGCTATCTACCCACTCTTGAATTTGTTGTTTTGGACAGAGGGTTAGATCAATTCGATTTCCATCTTCAAAGAGCATGAGGTATAGACGACGTTGATCAAGAGCAACCTCTTGCTCAATAATGCGTTTGCCAAACTGGTCTAGCCAGGAAAGGTCACTCGTCAGATTATCTAAATCGTCCACGACATAGACCACGTCATAGTCTTGAAATTCATCTTTTGGGGCCTTTGGGTTTGTCCGTGAACCAGACATGGCGACAGCCGCGACTTGTAAGGTTTCAGCAGTCTTTAAAATTACATCGAGCATTTCTGTTTCAGTTCTCATGTTTATACCCATTCATTAAAAACTAACTTAAAATACTGTCACTTCTTCTAGCGTAAACTTGACATTATCCTCAATCCACTTACGTCGTGGTTCGACCTTGTCACCCATGAGGACATTGACGCGGCGTTCTGCGCGTGCTAGGTCTTCGATAGTGACCCGGATAAGGGTACGCGTTTCTGGGTTCATAGTTGTTTCCCAGAGCTGGTCCGCATTCATCTCACCAAGACCTTTATAACGTTGGAGGGTAGCACCTTTACCAAATTGTTTGCGGAGTTCTTCTAGTTCTCCGTCCGTCCAAGCGTAGGCCACTTCTTCTTTCTTGCCTTTGCCTTTGGACATCTTGTAAAGAGGCGGAAGGGCGATATAGACATGTCCTGCCTCGACTAGTGGACGCATATAGCGATAGAAAAATGTCAAAAGTAAAGTCTGAATGTGGGCACCGTCGGTGTCCGCATCGGTCATGATAATGATTTTGTCATAGTTGGCATCTTCAATGGAGAAGTCAGCTCCAACACCCGCACCAATGGTATAAATCATGGTATTGATCTCTTCATTTTTGAGGATATCCGCCATCTTGGCCTTGGCTGTATTGATGACCTTACCACGAAGAGGCAAGATAGCCTGGAACTTACGATCACGTCCTTGTTTGGCAGATCCACCGGCAGAATCACCCTCAACTAGGTAGAGTTCATTCTTAGCTGGATTTTTAGACTGGGCTGGGGTCAATTTCCCAGACAACAAGCCCTTATCTTTTTTATTTTTCTTCCCATTTCGGCTCTCATCACGCGCCTTACGTGCCGCTTCACGAGCATCACGCGCCTTGATAGCCTTGCGGATGAGGTTAGAAGCCAATTCCCCATTTTCCATAAGGAAAAAGGTCAACTTATCCGCCACAATTCCATCCACAACGGGACGAGCTAGTGGGCTTCCAAGTTTGTCCTTGGTCTGACCTTCAAACTGGAGGTGTTCTTCAGGAACCAAGATAGAAAGAACGGCTGCTAGTCCCTCACGATAGTCTGAACCTTCAAGGTTTTTATCTTTTTCCTTGAGAAGACCTGTCTTACGCGCGTAGTCATTCATAACCTTAGTAATGGCAGACTTGAGTCCTGTCTCGTGTGTTCCACCGTCCTTGGTGCGAACGTTATTGACAAAGGACAAAATATTATCTGAAAATCCATCATTGTACTGCAGTGCTACTTCCACTTGAAAACCATTGTCTTCCCCTTCAAAATAAAGGACTGGTGTCAAGGTTTCCTTGTCTTCGTTCAGATAAGAAACAAAGTCTTGTACCCCATTTTCATAGTGGAATTCAATCGCTTCGTCTGTGCGTTTATCCGTTAGAGACAAGGTCACATTTTTTAAAAGAAAGGCTGACTCATTGAGGCGTTCTGAGATGGTATTGTACTTGAAATCTGTCGTAGAGAAGATCGTCGCATCAGGCATAAACGTAACCTTGGTACCTGTTTTAGACTTGGGCGCTGTACCGATTTTCTTCAAAGTCGTAACAGGTTTGCCACCATTTTCAAAACGTTGCTTGTAGATTGCACCGTCACGAGTGATTTCAACTTCTAGCCAGCTAGAAAGGGCGTTAACTACGGAAGAACCCACCCCGTGCAGACCACCTGATGTCTTATAACCACCTTGACCGAATTTCCCTCCGGCGTGGAGAATGGTAAAGATTACTTCAACCGTTGGGATTCCCATCGCGTGCATTCCAGTCGGCATCCCACGTCCGTGGTCTTGAACCGTTAAACTGCCGTCTTTATTAATGGTCACATCAATACGGTCACCAAATCCAGACAAGGCTTCATCGACAGCATTATCGACGATTTCCCAGACGAGATGATGAAGACCTGCCCCATCAGTCGATCCGATATACATCCCTGGACGTTTACGGACGGCATCCAACCCTTCTAGCACCTGAATGGCGTCATCATTATAATTGTTAATATTGATTTCCTTTTTTGACACAAGGAACCTCCTATTCGTTCATCTTTACTATTCTACAAGTTTTCCAAGGATTTTGCAAAATTTTTCTTTCTCCGGTGTAACAATTTCAGTAGAGATTCTCTGCCTTTCTTTCCCAATTCATGATATAATAGGAGTATGATTACAATAGTTTTATTAATCCTAGCCTATCTGCTGGGTTCGATCCCGTCTGGTCTCTGGATTGGACAAGTATTCTTTCAAATCAATCTGCGCGAACATGGTTCTGGTAACACAGGGACAACCAATACCTTCCGCATCTTAGGAAAAAAAGCGGGTATGGCAACCTTTGTGATTGACTTTTTTAAAGGAACCCTAGCAACCCTTCTTCCGATTATGTTTCATCTTCAAGGTGTTTCGCCTCTTATCTTTGGACTTTTAGCTGTTATTGGACATACCTTTCCTATCTTTGCAGGATTTAAGGGTGGTAAGGCTGTCGCAACCAGTGCTGGAGTGGTTTTCGGATTTGCGCCTGTCTTCTGTCTCTATTTAGCGATTGTGTTCTTTGGAACCCTCTATCTTGGTAGTATGATTTCGCTATCTAGTGTCACAGCATCTATCGCGGCTGTCATTGGAGTTTTACTCTTTCCACTTTTTGGTTTTATCTTGAGTCACTATGATCCTCTCTTCATCGCTATTATCCTAGCACTTGCTAGCTTGATTATCATTCGGCATAAGGACAATATCACTCGTATCAAAAATAAAACCGAAAATTTGGTCCCTTGGGGATTAAACCTAACCCATCAACATCCTAAAAAATAAAACGCCAGTTCTGAACTGACGTTTTTTTGTATGCTTATTTTGATTTGATATAATTGATACCATCTGCTTTTGGTGCTACCGCTTTTCCAAAGAAGGCTGCCAAGACAAGAATGGTCAAGACATAAGGTGCGATTTGAAGATAAACCGCAGGCACTCCTTGTAGGAATGGCAATTGAGAGCCGATAACAGCCAAACTTTGTGAAAGTCCGAAGAATAGACTAGAAAGCATGGCTCCGATTGGATTCCATTTTCCGAAGATCATCGCAGCAAGAGCAATAAATCCAGGTCCAACAATAGTTGTTACCGAGAAGTTAACTGAGATGGATTGAGCATAAATCGCTCCGCCAATTCCACCTAGGAAACCTGAAATAATAACCCCTAAATATCTCATCTTGTAGACATTGATTCCCAACGTGTCCGCTGCTTGAGGGTGTTCACCGACAGAGCGAAGACGAAGACCAAATCGAGTCTTGAAGAGGATAAACCAAGCGAGGAACGAGAAGGCAATCGCTAGATAACCAAGTAAACTAGTTGACTTGAAGAAGATATCACCAATCACTGGGATATTTGCCAAGACTGGGAAATCAAAGCGTCCAAAAGTCTGACTTAGGTTGTCGGTTTGTCCTTTGTTATAAAGAACTTTCACCAAGAAAACAGCCAAGGCTGGCGCCATCAAGTTCAATACCGTACCGCTGACAACATGGTCTGCACGGAAATGAACCGTCGCTGCTGCGTGGATGATAGAGAAGAGGCCTCCAACCAATCCTGCTACAAGCAAGGATAGCCATGGAGTTGCTGCTCCAAATTGTTCTGCAAATTCAAGGTTAAAGACAACTCCAGAAAAGGCACCCATAACCATAATTCCTTCAAGGCCGACGTTTACCACACCACCACGTTCAGAGAAAACACCACCGATACTTGTAAAGATGAGGGGCGCTGAGTAAATCAGCATAGAAGACACCAAGAGGGTGAGCAAGGTTGTAATAGACATCTTTACTTACCTCCTTTAACTTGTTTTTTCGGTTTGACAAAGCGTTCGATAAGGTAATGAACACTGACAAAGAAGATAATAGACGCTGTTACAATGCTGACAAGCTCAGACGGTACCTGCGCCGCATTCATACCAGGGGCTCCAACTTGGAGAACACCAAATAGGAAGGCTGCAAAGAGAATACCAATTGGTGAGTTGGCTGCAAGCAGACTAACTGCCATCCCGTTAAATCCAACAGCCAATGACGCCCCTTGAACATAGACATTCTGGAAGGTTCCAAGCCCTTCTACCGCTCCACCAAGACCTGCCAAGGCACCTGAAATAATCATTGAGAGGATAATCGTTCTTTTTGCAGAAATACCAGCGTATTCTGAAGCATTAGGATTAAGACCAACCGCACGGATTTCAAAACCAAGAGTCGTTTTCTTGAGCATGAACCAAATAACTGCAACGGCAATGATGGCAAAGAAAATACCAATATTCATCCGCGAATTACCAGTCAACTCAGACAACCAAGGTGTCTGATAGGTTGCATTAGCCCCAACACGAATGGTCGAATCTGTACTTTGCATGAAGTCTTTAGGAAAAGCATGGATAAAGGCATTCCCTACATACAAGACAATGTAGTTCATCATGATGGTTACGATAACCTCTGACGTCCCCAGATAGGCTCTAAGAATACCCGGAATCGCTCCGACAATCCCACCAGCAATCAGGGCAATCACGATAGTTGCTAGAATCATCAAGGGACGTGGCATATCTGGATGAGACAAGGCAAACCAACCACTGAGAATCCAACCTGCCAAAGCCTGACCAGGAAGTCCGACGTTAAAGAAACCAGCACGACTGGCAACAGCAAAACCAAGACCAATCAAGATTAGAGGTCCCATAGCACGGAAGATTTCTCCAATCCCACGCAGGCTACCAAAGGCTGTATAGAACAATTCTTCATAGCCCCAAATAGCATCATAACCAAAGATCCACATGACAATGGCTCCAAGTAAAATTCCTAGGAAGACAGAAATCAAGGGAACCGAAATTTGTTGTAATTTTTTAGACATCACTCTTCTCCTTTCCCAAGTTTCCACCAGCCATCAAGACACCTAGTTCTTGTTTATTGGTTGTTTCTGGTGATACAATACCTTGAATCTTACCATCGTGGATAACGGCAATACGGTCTGAGACGTTTAAAATCTCATCCAATTCAAAGCTGACAACAAGGACAGCCTTCCCGTTATCACGCTCTTCAATCAAGCGTTTGTGGATATATTCAATGGCACCGACATCCAACCCACGAGTTGGCTGGCTGACGATAAGGAGACCAGGATCACGATCAATTTCACGAGCAATAATTGCTTTTTGTTGATTTCCTCCTGAGAGTGCAGCTGCAGGAACAAATTCATTTGCAGCACGAACATCAAACTCTTCCATTAGCTTTTTAGCATAAGAGGTAATATTTGAATAGTTCAAAATTCCATTTTTACTATGTGGTTCTTTATAGTAGGTTTGAAGGGCAATATTTTCAGAAATCATCATTTCCAAAATCAAGCCATCACGGTGACGGTCTTCTGGAACGTGCCCAACACTCAATTCTGTAATCTGACGTGGGTGCAATCCTACAATTGAATCTCCTTTTAGCTCAATGCTACCAGATTCAACCTTGCGAAGACCTGTAATGGCTTGAATGAGTTCAGACTGACCATTTCCATCAATCCCCGCAATCCCAACAATCTCTCCAGCACGAACATCTAAGGACAGATTTTTAACAGCTGGAACACCGCGGTTTTCATTGACCACCAAATCTTTGATTGACAAGACCACTTCTTTTGGTTGAGAAGCTTGCTTCTCTGTTTTAAAGGAAACAGAACGACCTACCATCATTTCTGCCAAATCAGCATTGGTAGCTCCTGCAATTTCGACGGTTTCAATTGATTTCCCACGACGAATAACTGTAACGCGGTCAGAAACTGCACGAATCTCATCCAACTTGTGGGTAATCAAGATAATTGATTTCCCTTCTTTGACAAGATTTTTCATAATAGCCATTAACTCATCAATTTCTGATGGAGTCAAGACAGCCGTTGGTTCGTCAAAGATAAGGATATCAGCTCCCCGATAAAGGGTTTTTAAAATTTCTACACGTTGTTGGGCTCCAACTGAGATATCAGCCACCTTAGCAGAAGGATCAACAGCTAAGCCGTAACGTTCAGAAAGAGCCTTGATTTCTTTGCTAGCTCCAGTGATATCTAGCACACCATTTTTAGTCAATTCACTACCTAAAATGATGTTTTCAGCCACTGTGAAGGCTTCTACCAACATAAAGTGCTGGTGAACCATTCCGATTCCCAAGCTAGCTGCTTTAGATGGTGAGTCGAGGTTGACAACTTGACCGTTGACCACAATTTCACCACTGGTTGGTTCAAGAAGCCCTGCTAACATGTTCATTAGCGTGGACTTTCCAGCCCCATTTTCTCCTAAAAGTGCATGAATTTCACCTTTTCGTAGGTGCAGGTTGATTTTGTCGTTGGCAACAAATTCACCAAACACCTTGGTAATATCACGCATCTCAATGACATTTTCTTGTGCCATGTGCTCTTCCTTTCAGAGTCTTATTTTATTTCAATAAAACTTGCTAGTTTATCTAGTAGCAAGCTTTACTGAGACAAAATGACTTTGTCTCAACTCTTAAAAAAGCGGCCGAGGGCCGCTTCCTAAGAAATGACTTCCATCCATTATTTTTCAGGAACTTTTACGCTTCCATCAAGGATTTTAGCTTTAGCATCTTCGACAGCTTTTTTACCTTCTTCTGAAAGGTTTGTTACTGCCAAGTCAACCCCTTTATCTTTCAATGAGTAAACGATCACTTGACCGCCAGGGAATTCACCTTTTTCTGCTTTGTTAGCAATATCTTTTACAGTTGTACCAACTTGTTTCAAAGTAGATACAAGAACGAAGTTTGATTCTTTACCATCTTTAGAAGTGTACTTACCTTCTGCTACTTGGTCGCGGTCAACACCGATAACCCAAACTTTTTCACTTTCAGGACGGCTTTCGTTGAGTGATTTTGCTTCTGCAAAGACACCCGCACCTGTTCCACCTGCCGCTTGGTAAACAACGTCTGCACCAGCTGCATATTGTGCTGCTGCAATTGTTTTACCTTTAGCAGCATCACCAAATGAACCAGCGTAGTCAACTTGTACTTTGATAGATGGGTCTACTGACTCAACACCAGCTTTAAATCCAGCTGCAAAACGTGAGATAACTTCAGACTCAATACCACCTACAAAACCAACTTGTTTTGTTTTAGTTGTTTTAGCTGCTGCAACACCCGCAAGGTAAGCAGCTTCGTTATCAGCAAACGTTACGCTAGCAACATTCTTTTGATCTTTAATCACATCATCAATCAAGACATAGTTCAAATCAGAGTGGTCTTTTGCTGCTTCTTCAACAGCATTGTGAAGGGCAAAACCAACACCGAAAATCAGGTTGTAACTTCCAGCCGCTTGTTGCAAGTTGTTAGCGTAGTCAGCTTCACTTGTTGATTGGAAATAAGTAAAACCTTTATCTTTTGAAAGATTGTGTTCTTTACCCCAGTCTTGCAAACCTTCCCAAGCTGATTGGTTGAATGATTTATCATCAACACCACCAGTATCAGTGACGATTGCTGCTTTTGTCTTCACATCAGAAGATGAAGCTGCGTTACGAGAAGAGCGGTTACCACATGCAGCAAGTCCAACTGCTGCCACTGCAACTAGACCAAGGCCTAGCCATTGTTTCTTGTTCATTACTGAACCTCCTAAATAAGATATGCAACGATGTTGCAAGTATGGATTGGTTGGTCACAAGGACCGTGCCACTCAGAGAGCGACTCAGACTAGTTTAAGTCTGTAAAAGAGTATGGAAGTAACTCCCCGACCGTCATCTCGACCGTCGATTTATCTTTTGCGACTAAAGTCACTTTTAGATCTTGTTCAAAAAATTCAGCCATCACTTGGCGACAAGCACCACATGGTGAGATTGGTTTTTCAGTCTGTCCATAGACAATCAATTCTGAAAATTCTCTGTGTCCTTCAGAAACTGCTTTAAAAATCGCTGTACGCTCTCCGCAGTTGGTCAAAGAATAACTAGCATTCTCAATATTGACACCTGTATAAATGTTCCCATCTTTCGCCACTAAAACAGCTCCGACTGGAAAATGAGAATAGGGCACATAGGCTTTCTTGCTGGTTTCAATTGCTAGTTCAATCAACTCAGTAGTCGCCATCAGCCAATTCTCCTTTTAAAATAGCTACCCCAGCTGACGTTCCGATACGAGTCGCACCTGCTTCCACAAAGGCAAGAGCATCCTCATAAGAACGAGCTCCGCCAGCAGCCTTGACTCCCATATCAGGTCCAACTGTTTCACGCATTAATGTAACATCTGCTACCGTAGCACCACCAGTTGAAAAGCCAGTTGAAGTTTTTACGAAGTCAGCTCCCGCTTTTTGGGCCAATTGGCAAGCCACAACTTTTTCTTGGTCTGTCAGAAGGCAAGCTTCAATAATGACTTTCACTAACTTGTCACCACTTGCTTCTACTACTGCTCGAATATCCGACTCAACCAAATCAAGATTACCTGTTTTGAGAGCTCCAACATTGATCACCATATCAATCTCATCTGCACCATTTTGGATAGCTTCTTTTGTTTCAAATGCTTTCACAGCTGAAGTTGTTGCTCCCAAGGGGAAACCTACTACTGTGCAGACCTTGACATCTGTGCCTTCAAGCCCTTTTTTAGCATGTTCAACCAAGGTCGGATTAACGCAAACACTGGCAAAATCATACTCTCTAGCTTCAGACAACAAACAATCAATTTGATTTTCTGTCGCATCTTGTTTCAAAAGTGTATGATCGATATATTTATTTAATTTCATATTCGGATTCTCCTGCAGTTTATGAGATTATTTCTATGATTTCTCGTAAACTTTGCACACTATCATTTATTTTAACATATTTTTGAAAATCTGTAACTAGCTGAGGAGAAATTTTTCCATTTGTGTATACTTTTGCAACAATTTCTCCCTTTTGAACGGAATCTCCAACTTTCTTTTCAAAAACAATTCCTGTTTCATAGTCCAAGGCATCAGACTTGACTGCACGACCAGCACCCAGTCTCATGGCATAAAGACCAAATTCCATAGCTGGGAGAGCTGAAATGACACCTGTTTCCTGAGCAGGGATTTCCACCACATGGGCAACATTGACAGGCCGATAGAGGTCTTCCAAGTCTCCACCTTGTGCTTGGACCATCTCCTCAAACTTAGCCAGTGCCTTACCATTCTCAATATGTTGACGAACTTCTTCAACTGTCTTGTTAACATTTGCCAGGCCAAGCATAATTTGAGCCAATTCACAAATGAAGTGGGTAATATCCTGACGGCCTTGACCTTGTAAAATCTCCAGTGCTTCAAGGATTTCCAGACGATTTCCAATCGCTCGTCCCAAGGGCTGGCTCATATCGGTAATCACTGCTACCGTCTTCCGACCAACAGCCTTACCAAGATCCACCATGGTTTGAGCCAATTCACGCGCCTCATCAACTGTCTTCATGAAGGCACCCTCACCGACAGTCACGTCTAGCAAAATAGCATCCGCCCCTGCCGCAATTTTCTTGCTCATCACCGAACTCGCAATCAAAGGAATCGTGTCGACAGTTGCGGTCACATCACGTAGGGCGTAGAGAAACTTATCCGCTTTGACCAGCTGGTCTGATTGCCCAATGACAGATACACCAATGTCCTGTACCTGACGAATAAAATCCTCTTGACTACGTTCTACTTGATAGCCCTTAATGGACTCCAACTTATCAATTGTTCCACCCGTATGGCCGAGACCACGACCACTCATTTTTGCCACAGGAACTCCAAAACTCGCTACTAAAGGAGCTAAAATCAAGGTCACCTTGTCACCAACACCACCAGTAGAATGCTTGTCAACCTTAACCCCATCAATAGCTGATAAATCAAACTCTTGACCTGTCTGAACCATTTTCATGGTCAAATCAGATATTTCTCGTGTCGTCATTCCTTTGAAATAAACAGCCATAGCAAAGGCAGACATCTGATAATCAGGGACAGTTCCTGACACATAGCCTTCTACCAGCCATTCAATTTCACTCGAAGTCAATTCTTGACCGTCTCGTTTCTTTTGAATTAAATCAACTGCTCTCATTCGTTCACACTTCTAAGGATATAGTATCCCTTATCTTTTTTGACGATTTCACAATTGCCAAACACTTCCTCCATCTTGGACTTGGCACTTGGGGCCCCTTGTTTTTTCTGGATAACGATTGTTAAATCTCCACCAGTTTCCAAGAAATCTTTACTTTTCTCAATGATTTCATGAACTACTTGCTTGCCCGCACGGATAGGAGGATTTGAAATGACATGGTCAAATGTGCCTTCAACTTGTTCATAGATGTTGGACTGGAAAATCGTCGCTTCTACTTTATTTCGTTCAGCATTTTGTCGCGCCAAATCCAAGGCACGATTATTAATATCGACCATGGTAGACTGAACGCCATAAGCTTTAGCTAAAGACAAGCCCAAAGGTCCGTAACCACAGCCTACATCCAGGACAGTTTCTCCTTGGTTGACCTCAAGACACTTGAGCAAGAGTTGACTTCCAAAGTCAACCATTTTCTTGCTAAAAACACCCGCATCTGTCAAAAAGGTCATTTTTTCTCCCAACAAGTCCACTCTCAACTCATGAATGTCGTGAGCAGCGTCAGGATTTTCTGCATAATACATTTTACTCATGAAACTATTTTACCATAATTTGACTTAAATTGTAAATCGTTTACAAATTGATAATAAAACGAAAAAGACTGAAGAAAGCTAGTAGGTAAAACCTTTTCTTCAATCTCTTTCAACACTTATAGATAAATGATAAACCATTTAGAACTAGAAATATCATAGTCAGAATAAAACAAAAAGTTTATCATCTATAATCGGGTGTATTGATTATTACTATTGCTTAACCTTCAGATACTTAATTATCAACAAAATTCCCAACAGGATGTTTAGATAAAAGCCCAACTGATACGTTTTTGTCAGGAATTCCAAACTTGTCCAAAGTCGTATCAAATCTTCTAATGACATGCGGAAGAAATAACCCTCTGTAGCAATCCACAAAATCAAAAATAGATAACTACCAGCAGCAAGCCATTTCGTCCACCGTTTTTTTAGGAAGAAAGCAATCAAGAGCGAACAGATAAAGATAGCTGTTACAATGGCATGTTCCATCAAAAAAGTAAAACCGTAATAGGTTTCCACAAAACGTCTACCATTATCCGCATTCGCTCCTTTTAAAAAAGGTAGTGCAAAACTTAAAATAAAACAGAGTTCCAATATGTAACATTTTAAGATTCTCATAGTACACCTCCTATAAGTTGTGAACTAAAAAGCCCCCTTTATAAGTTTATAAATCAGTAGAAACTATCTCCTACTTCATCAATAAATTGTTCATCCTCTATCTACCTCTATTATATAATATTGACTTACTACATTCAAGAAACCGCTTTATTTTTTTAGCTTTTTATGGTATGATAAACAAAATATCTAGGGGAAAACAAATGACCAACGAATTTTTACATTTTGAAAAAATCAGCCGCCAGACTTGGCAATCTTTACATCGAAAGACAACACCTCCTTTGACAGAAGAGGAATTAGAATCCATCAAGAGTTTTAATGACCAGATTAGCTTGCAGGATGTTACCGATGTCTATCTACCCCTAGCCCATCTCATCCAGATTTACAAGCGTACCAAGGATGATTTGGCCTTCTCAAAAGGGATTTTTCTTCAACGTGAAAGCAAATCCCAACCTTTTATTATTGGGGTTTCTGGGAGTGTTGCCGTTGGAAAATCCACAACCAGTCGCCTACTTCAAATCCTACTGTCCCGTACACTTACAGATGCTACGGTTGAGTTGGTAACAACTGACGGCTTTCTCTATCCCAACCAGACCTTGATTGAACAAGGGATTTTAAATCGCAAGGGATTTCCTGAAAGCTATGATATGGAAGCTCTTCTCAACTTCCTGGATCACATCAAAAATGGACAAGATGTAGATATTCCTGTCTATTCTCATGAAGTCTACGACATCGTACCCGAGGAAAAGCAAAGCGTCAAAGCTGCTGATTTTGTCATTGTTGAAGGAATAAATGTCTTTCAAAATCCACAAAACGAGCGTCTCTACATTACTGACTTCTTTGACTTCTCCATCTATGTTGATGCTGCAGTCGATGACATCGAGAGTTGGTATCTAGACCGTTTCTTGAAAATGCTGAGCCTAGCCCAAAACGACCCTGATAGCTACTATTATCGTTTTACACAAATGCCGATTGGGGAAGTGGAATCCTTTGCCCATCAGGTCTGGACTAGTATCAATCTCACAAATCTACAAAATTATATTGAACCAACCAGAAATCGTGCGGAAGTGATTCTTCATAAAACAAAGAACCATGAAATCGATGAAATTTACTTAAAAAAATAATTTTCCCTTGTCAAAACGTAAGTTTTCAGATATAATGGTATAGTTAGTAAATATGGAGGTAAGAACATTGGCAAACATTAAATCAGCTATCAAACGCGCTGAATTGAACGTTAAACAAAACGAAAAGAACTCAGCTCAAAAATCAGCTATGCGTACTGCTATCAAAGCTTTCGAAGCAAACCCATCTGAAGAACTTTTCCGTGCTGCTAGCTCAGCTATCGATAAAGCAGAAACTAAAGGTTTGATTCACAAAAACAAAGCAAGCCGCGATAAAGCTCGTCTTTCAGCTAAACTTGCTAAATAAGAACAGTCCATAGAGGCTGTTTTTTTGTCCTCAAATAGGAAAAGGTAGAAAATGAAAATCGCAATTATCGGATATTCTGGTGCTGGTAAGTCAACTCTAGCTGAAAAGTTATCTCTCTACTACTCCATCCCAAAACTTCACATGGATACACTCCAATTTCAACCTGGTTGGCAAGACAGTGACCGCGAATGGATGTTGACAGAGATGAAAAACTTTCTCACCAAGCATGAAGCCTGGGTCATCGATGGTAATTATTCTTGGTGCTATTACGAAGAAAGAATGCAGGAAGCTGACCATATCATTTTTCTCAATTTTTCGCCATTGACCTGTCTCTTTCGAGCCTTTAAACGATACCTCACATACCGAGGCAAGGTCAGAGAAAGTATGGCAGCTGGTTGTCAAGAACAATTTAATTGGGAGTTTATCAGATGGATTCTTTGGGACGGACGAACAAATAATGCTAAGGAAAGATACCAAAAATTAAGTGATACCTACCCTGAAAAGATGCATATTCTCCATTCTCAAGCAGAGATTGATTATTTCTTGCAATCTCTTAAAAAATAGACGATAGAGCAACATTCATTTAGGTCACAGTATGGACTGAATGACTAAAAAAGGAAGATTTTCATCCAGAAAATCTTCCTTTTGTGTTCCCTTTTATTCAGCAATCAAGGTTTCTAAACCAACCTTCATCATATCAGTGAAGGTATTTTGGCGTTCTTCTGCAGTTGTATCTTCGTCAGGATTGACCAAACTATCAGAAATGGTCATGATAGCTAGCGCATCTACATGGTGTTGAGCTGCCAGATAGTAAAGTGCTGCTGCTTCCATTTCCACGGCTTTCACACCCCATTTACCAAGCTCAATGTTCTTTTCAAAGTAGTTTGAATAGAAAACATCTGATGACAAGACGTTACCAACGTGGGTCGTCATACCAAGGTCTTTGGCAATATGGTAGGCTTTATCTAGCAAATCAAAGCTAGCGATTTGAGGGAAATCGTATTGAGGCCAGTCGTTCCGAACAATGTTTGAATTGGTAGCAGCTGCTTGCGCCAAGACCAATTCACGAACGTGAACATCCTCATTCAAAGAACCGGCTGTACCGACACGGATCAATTTCTTAACGCCATAGTCGACAATCAACTCACGCGCATAGATGGAAATGGATGGCATCCCCATCCCAGTTCCCATAACAGAAACACGGTGACCCTTATAAGTACCTGTATAACCAAACATGTTACGCACTTCGTTAAAACAAACAGCATCTTCAAGGAAATTCTCCGCAATAAACTTAGCACGAAGAGGATCCCCAGGAAGAAGAATTTTATCAGCAATTTCACCCTGCTGAGCAGCAATATGGATAGACATAATATAAGATACCAAACCCGTCAAAAAGCAAAGGGAAAATAGGAGTTGGGTGCAGTGAGCGATGCTCGCTAGGCCAACTATCTTTTTCCCACTGCTTTTAGGGTGGGTTCAATTCCTTTCTTTCTTAATTTTGATGATATTGAGAAGATTAGAGCGGCTTTTATTCAAATCCGAACTCCCTTCTCTTCTGAGTTTTTAGAAAAGTTTTCCGATCGTGTTCAAATCAGAACACACACTCTACCTTTCTTATTTTTGATATTTTGTAAAAACTAGCACAAATTAAAATATCTAGTTTGTCTGTAATTCTAATTTGTAAGCGAATCTAAAAAATTATGCAATTTTGCATTCATTTCAGAATAATCGTTACCACGCAATTCTTCGGGTGATTGAACAAAAGATAATGTTTGATGTTGTTCTATCAATCGTTCTTCACTATCCGCAGCAACCAATAAATCAATCGCTTCTAAATCAAACTCTAAATGCACTTGAAAAGCATAATGTTTAGGGCTAAAGCAAACAATCTGTCGCGGACAACCTTGACTGGTAGCAAGGATTACCGCTTCGTCTGTCAATCCCGGCATATCACCATGCCAGTGACCAACTAAAAGCTCGCTACCAAAATGTTTGAGGTGTTTATCTGCTAGTCCTTGACTAGTCATCCTAATAGGGAATACACCTATTTCTCTTTCAGGACTGTGCTCATATTGCCCCCCATAAGCAACAGAAAGTAGTTGCGCCCCTAAGCATACACCTACAATATACTTATCTTCTTCTATTGCTTGTCGAATGAGTCTAATTTCTTCTTTTGGATGATAATAAGGGAAATGTTCTTTATCTTCATCAGGAGATTGAGGACCTCCCATAATGATAAGAAAATCAATATCAGAAACTGTTTGGGGTAAAGCTTCTTCCTTATAAACCTTTGTTATTCCAATGTCATGACCTCTTGATTGAGCCCAAGTTAGATAAGCACCTGGAATTTCAAAACTCTCATGTAGTATAAAATGCACTTTCATTTCTATAGTTTACCTTTCTAAGTGTTTAGAAAAGTTTTCCACTCGTGTTCAAATCAGAACACCTTACTCTACCTTTCTATGATAAGTATTGATTATAATTCTGCAAGAATCGCTTTCAGCAAGCCTTTAAAGTCGCCTTTGACACGTTCGGTCACTTCTACAACTTCTTCGTGGTTGAGTTCTTCTTGGAAACCAGCTGCAAAGTTAGTGATACATGAAATTCCTAGTATTTTCAAGCCAGAGTGAGCTGCCACAATCACTTCCGGAACAGTAGACATACCAACTGCATCCGCTCCCAATGTCTTATAGGCACGAATCTCTGCTGGTGTTTCATAAGTCGGACCAGTTACACCGATATAGACACCTTCGTCTAGTTTGATACCAAGTTTCTTAGCCACTTCATGGGCAGTAGCACGATATTCTGGAGTATAGGCTTTAGACATATCTGGGAAACGTGGACCAAAGTCATCCAAGTTTTCACCCATTAATGGGTTTTGCCCCGTCATATTGATATGATCTGAGATAGCCATCAAAGTACCAGGACCATATCCAATACCACCAGCTGCATTGGTTACAATGACACCTTCACATCCAAGAACTTTCATCACACGAACTGGAAAAGTCACGACATCCAAAGGATTGCCTTCGTAGAAATGGAAACGACCTTGAAGAGCCAAGACCTTGCGACCTGCCAGTTCACCATATACCAATTTCCCAGCGTGACCAACTACTGTTGAACGACCCCAATTTGGAATTTCTGCATAATCTACTACAACTGGATTTTCGATTTCTTCTGCTAATTCTCCTAGGCCTGATCCAAGGATCAAACCAAACTCAGGGGCTGCAATTCCCTTGTCTTTCAGAAAGGTAGCTGTTTCATTGATTTTATCTAAAAATGTCATCATGTGTCTCCTTTATTAGTTTTTAGCATTTGACCGATTTTGTCAAAGGTTTTGGCATTGCGAATGGTAATATTGCGATAGAAAGGCATCTTGAGCAAGTACTTGTGATAGGCAGTCTTAGAGTAAGATTCTTCAGAGAATTTTCCCCAGAAAATACCAAGTTTTCCAAAATGAACCACTTCATCTTTCAGCTCTAAACTTTTAACCTTCTCGATGACTTGCTCCCCATCCAAGTCCTCCGTGTAGAAGAGAACATCCTTTCGAGCCATGTCTTCGTTCCACCAAGCTGGCAGATTCTTCAGCTCTGCTTCATAGTCTTCTTGACTCAGTAAAGAAAAACTTTGAATAAATGGATAATGGACTTCAAAGAAAACCTCTAATTTTTCAATCAACCGGGCTTTAGGGATTGTCGATGTAAAGAAAATATTGCCACTGTTGATATAAGTTTCAACCTTTTCCAGTCCCAACTCTGTCAATTCTTGACGAAGATCCGCCATGACGACCTTATTCTTGCCACCAACATTAATGCCTCTCACCAGCAAAGTAAAACGCGTCATCTTATACCAATTTATCTAAGAAGCTTTCCCCAATCATGGCAGTTTCCACGTCAAAGTTATCGGCAATAGTCGCTGATATATCTGCAAAATGTCCGACTGGAATGACCCCATTTCCTTTAAAGGCAGGGCTGTAAGCCAACAATGGAATATATTCACGAGTGTGGTCTGTTCCTGCGTAAGTTGGGTCATTTCCATGGTCCGCAGTAATCAAGAGAAGGTCATTCTCTCTCATGGCTGCGATAATTTCAGGTAAGCGTTCATCAAACTCATGCAAGCAATCACGGTAACCGTGAGCATTACGACGGTGGCCGTAAAGGGCATCAAAGTCAACCAAGTTTGTGAAAGAGAATCCTTTTTCAAACTCAGCAAGACCCATCGTCTTCAATAGTGTATCAATTCCGTGGCTGTTTGACTTGTTGTGACCCATGTCATGGTTGATACCCGCACCGTTAAAGATATCGTTGATTTTACCAACAGCGTAAGTATCGATACCAGCTTCATTCAATTTATCCAAAACAGTCGGTGCAAATGGAGATACGGCCAAGTCACGACGGTTGGCTGTACGAGTGAAGTTACCTGATTCACCTACATAAGGGCGAGCAATGATACGACCAAGAAGGGCAGGACGTTCAAGTGTAATCGAACGAGCGTATTCACAGATACGGTACAATTCATCCAGAGGAATGATGTCTTCGTGGGCAGCAATTTGCAAAACAGGGTCAGCTGAAGTATAGATAATCAACTCTCCAGTTTCCATCTGACGAGGTCCAAAATCATCGATAACAGCTGTACCTGAGTAAGGTTTATTGGCTTCACGAATGACCTTACGTCCTGAAAATTCTTCGATTTTTGTCAGGATTTCTTCTGGGAATCCGTTCCAGAAAGTATCAAAAGGCTCAGTAATATTAAGCCCCATGATTTCCCAGTGTCCAGTCATGGTATCCTTACCAAGAGATACTTCCTCTAATTTTGTTGCATATCCTGTTGGATTGCTTTCGGCTGCTACAGTCTTAAGAGGAGTTTCCCGAGGAATATTTCCAAGACCGATTTTAGCCATGTTTGGCACATTCAAACCAACTGTTTTTGAAATGTGTCCCAGTGTGTCCGAAGCTCCGTCTGGAACCCCTGCATTGACAAAGTTATTGGCATCTGGTGCAGCACCGATTCCTACAGAATCCAGTACTACCAAGTGAATACGATTAAATTTTGACATAGTGTATCTCCTTATTATTTTAGTTATCTTGTTTTTGTTGAAGTTAAAATCTGAACCCCGTCTCGTCCAGCAACGATGACCTTATCCACCATTTGGTTAAACAAGCCGTGCTCCACGACACCAACGATATGGTCCAATTCTTGTCCGAAAGCAATTGGATCTTCGATGACATCCAAGGCTAAGTCAATGATAAAGTTCTGCATATCCGTCACAAAACGTTGGCCGTCTTTTTCACGGAAACTTGGTTTGTAGCCAGCTCGCTCAAAACGACGAAAGACTTGTTCTGCGCCATACTGAACCACTTCTACAGGCAATTTAAAAGCACCTAGTTTGTCGACCAGCTTGTTTTCATCCACTACCCAAATGTAGTCTTTTGAGGGCGTTGCAACAACCTTCTCCATCAGGAGGGCACCACCACCGCCTTTGATTCCATTAAACTGACTATCCACTTCATCCGCCCCATCGACTGTCACATCGACAAAGTCTACTTGGTCAATAGACTTGAGTGGGATATTAAGCCCTTCAGCCTGTTTACTAGTCACACTAGAAGTCGTTACAGCTGTAATCTGCAATCCTTCTTCCTTGATACGACGACCAACTTCTTCTACAAAATAATAGGCAGTAGAACCCGTTCCAAGTCCGACTACCATGCCATCCTTGACAAATTCAGCAGCCTTGATACCTGCCATTTTTTTCAGATTTTCCACTCAAACACCTCCATTAAAGAGCTAACTTTATTATAACATGTATCACTTTTTATTTCATGGATACACTGAAAAAAACCGAACATTTTTATCTATGATTTCTAATTTTCTTTCTCCATGCTTGTATACAGATCAAAAATTCCTAAATCTAGATTTCGAAAGCTCTTTAAAAATTAAAGTTGATTTTTATCATAAAGATGATTAAATAGGTAAGTACAGAAAAGGAGAAATAAGATGAACCCATTAGATTTGTTTAATCAAGTAAAAGAACTAATCGAGACAAAAGATTTTGAAGCTGCAAAAACATTCGTTGCAGAAAATCAAGATCAACTCGGAGAATACTTCGCGCAAGCTCAGCAGTTGATTTCTGGTTCTGAAGGTCTAGATGGCCTCGTTGGAAAGATTAAAGGATTTTTCTAAAAGATATAAAGGCGCCTGAAACGATCAGGTGCCTTTTTGAGATATTTTTTTCATTATTTTGGGAAGACGGCTACTGATTTCCGTCGGCAAGACCACATAATATTCTTGAGATAGTTCTTGGGCTATGGCTGAATGAAAATGAGTCGCTACTGCCACACGCTCGTAGAGACTGGCCTGTCGGAATTGGCCTACAAATCCTGCGATCATCCCAGCTAGTGTATCTCCCATACCACCAGTTGCCTGATAGGGACCGCCAACCTGTAACTGGTAATAATCAGATTGACCAACTTGCCAAATACGTGTAGCTGGACCTTTCTCCACCAAAATTGTTCCTTGAGGAAAGGAAGTCAGGGCACTAGCTGTTGCATCTTCGTTTTGCTTTTCAATAGCAATACCAGACAGTTTTTCCCACTCCTTTTGGTGGGGAGTTAGGATAAGCTGGTTAGATTGAAATGACAAACTTGTTCTAGCAAGAATGGTCAGGGCACCACCATCTACAATCAAAATCTGATTTTGGCTTAAATTAACAAAGACTTGTTTTACTAGATCTTCTCCAAAAGCATCGTCTCGTAAACCAGGTCCCAGCAAGACAACTTCTGCCTTCTCCAATTGCTCTTGTAACAATTGCTGGTCTTGCAGAGAAAAGGCCATAGCCTCAGGCAAATGGCTGTGTAGAGCAGGGATATTTTCCCTGTCCGTTCCAACGGTCACCAAACCAGCTCCACTTTTAACAGCCGCCAAAGCAGCCATGATGATAGCACCACCATAAGGATAAGTCCCACCAAGCAACAGCAAACGACCATAGTCTCCTTTATGACTGGTGCGAGAACGTTCAATAATGACTTTTTCTAATAATGCTTGCTCAATCACTCTCATCGTTTTTCCTCAACTATCCTTTATCTGATTGTTTTAAAACAACTTGATAGACTTTCTTAGTCCACTCTTCTAAGTCTTCTCCAGCATAGTCAAGATAATACACCCTATCTTGTATTTTGGTTGGAATAATATTTTCAAATTGGCTCTTATTATGAGTTGGAATAATGCAAATATACAACTCACTTAATAAATTAAGCATGTCCTTAATTTTTACAGCATGGTAACCATCAAAAATATAACCAGGAACTTTAATCAAATCTGTATAGATAAAATGAAAACTTACTCCAGGAATAAACTTGTCTTGTAATTCTTTCTCTGAAGGAGCTCGACCTAATAAACGCTCCATCGCTAATCGATAACCAGAACTTGTATTTGACCACCCTAACATGACATAGTCAAAATAATCTATCGGATCCGATGCAGCATTTCGACTATCCAAAATCAACTCCTCAGCATCTCGCCCAAAGGCTTTCACAGCAGATAAGAGCTGACCTGTTTTAAAGATAGAAATCGCTGCATCTATAGTCGTAGTATGACTACAGTAGTCTGAAGTCACTAACCTCTTATGTAGATCATAAGTCGAGGCTACTCTTTTATCTGTAGGGGTAAATGGTGGCAGAAAGGGATGCTGACAGATGTAATCTAAAATTTCTTTTTTTAAACAAGAATCAGCACACTCAATACTTGTTTGACGTTTATGAAGTTTTTCGTAAGCTATAAATTTAGCAATTTTTTCTAATTCCCACTCTTGAGTATTTGGATAATCAATTAGTGCTAAGTAGTATATTCCATCCCATTGTAAACTATATTCCCCATTATAAATTTTTAAAATCATCTAATCACCTCACTCCATTATACAACAAAAAGGAGGCGCAGACCTCCTTTTGTAATCTTATATCTAAAATTTAATATTCATTTCTGCCATTTTAGATATAGATATTAAAAATACACTATCTTCAGCGATGTTTCTCTTATTTTCTATCCAATGTCCGGAGTGCTGCTTGATAAGTTTGCTCCATCAGCATAGTAATGGTCATAGGACCTACACCTCCAGGAACTGGCGTAATATGGCTAGCAAGTGGGGCAACTGCCTCATAATCAACATCCCCACAGAGCTTACCATTTTCATCGCGGTTCATCCCGACATCGATGACAACCGCACCAGGTTTTACAAAGTCAGCAGTCACAAACTTAGCACGACCGATTGCAACAACCAGAATATCTGCTTTAGCAGCCACCTTGGCAAGATTATGAGTCCGTGAGTGGGTCAAAGTCACTGTCGCATTCTTTGCCAAAAGAAGCTGGGCCATAGGTTTTCCAACGATATTGGAACGACCAATGACGACCGCATTTTTACCTTCCAAGTCAATCCCATATTCATGAAACATTTCCATAATTCCTGCAGGTGTAGAAGGAATCATGACTGGATGACCAGACCAGAGACGTCCCATGTTTAGGGGATGGAAACCATCCACATCCTTTTCTGGATCAATGGCCAATAGAACCGCCTCTTCATCAATATGTTTTGGTAATGGTAACTGGACCAAAATTCCATGCCAAGCTGGATCTTGATTGTATTTGGCAATCAAGTCTAACAATTCCTCTTGAGTAATGGTATCTGGAACTCGCACAACTTCACTACGGAAACCAGCCGCAAGGGCTGACCTCTCCTTGTTACGAACATAGACTTGGCTTGCTGGATTATCCCCAACCAAAATCACTACCAAACCAGGTACTAAACCTGTCTCTTCCTTTAATTTTTCAGTCTTTTCAGCCAACTGTCCTTGTAACTTAGCTGCCAGAGCCTTCCCATCAATAATCTGTGTCATATCACTTCTCTTTTCTTTCAAATATCTTCCATTATACCAAAAACTGCTAATCCCCTCTAACACTTCTTTCCTAGGCTATCTTATAGTTTCAAACTATAAGAAAAAGCTCGGTTCGAGCTTTTCATTAATCTATATTTTATATGTAAAGTTGGCTACAAATAGCTAAACAAAGCTAACTTATAAAACCTTACTCAAGAAGTCTTTAGTCCGTTGTTCTTGAGTTTGTTCAAAAATCTGTTCAGGTGTTCCGTCTTCAACAACCACACCGTCTGCCATAAAGATGACACGGTCTGCCACCTCACGAGCAAATCCCATCTCATGTGTTACGATAACCATGGTCATTCCTGACTTGGCTAGGTCTTGCATAACAGCCAACACTTCACCTACCATTTCAGGGTCCAGGGCTGAAGTTGGCTCGTCAAAGAGCAAAACATCTGGTTCCATAGCTAAGCCACGCGCAATAGCAATCCGCTGTTGCTGGCCACCTGACAAACTCTGTGGATAAGCAGTTGCCTTATCTGGTAAGCCAACTTTTTCCAAAAGCTCCTTAGCTCTCTTCTCTGCAACTTCCTTACTTTCACCTTTGGTCTTGATAGGAGACAAGGTAATATTTTCCATCACAGTCATATTAGGAAAGAGATTAAATTGTTGGAAAACCATGCCCATCTTCTCACGCATGGCAAACAGGTCATTCTTCTTGTCCGTAATATCAACTCCCTCAAAGATAACCTTCCCTTTTGTTGCTTCTTCCAACAAATTCATAGAACGAAGCAAGGTAGATTTTCCGCTTCCTGAAGGACCAATGATAACGACAACTTCTCCTCTTTTAATCTCGAGGTTGATGCCCTTCAATACTTCATTCTTTCCAAAAGATTTATGTAAATTTTCAATTTTTATCAAGGTCTCTGTCATTATTTTTTATCTCCTTGTTCCATTCGTTTTTCAAAAGCTTTCAAGGCTACTGTCAAAATAGAGGTCATAATCAAGTAGTAAAAGGCTGCAAATAAAAGTGGTGTTAAAGGTAGATAGGTTGTTGTAGAAACTGTTGTAGCCCCATTCCACAACTCCATAACACCGATAGCTGATAAGAGGGAACTATCCTTGATAATAGTGATAAATTCGTTCCCCAATGCTGGCAAAATATTTTTGATAGCTTGTGGCAAAATCACATAGCGCATCGCATTTTTAGGACGAATCCCTAAAGAATAGGCCGCCTCTAACTGCCCCTTAGGAACCGCATTAATCCCAGCCCGAACAGTCTCAGAAACATAAGCACCACTGTTCATAGAAATAATCAAAATCCCTGGAATCAGACGAGAAAGGTCAACACCTAAAATCCCAACCTGAATAGTCGGAGCATTGATATGCATAAGAGCAAAGGCAATCATAATCTGAACCATCATTGGCGTCCCGCGGAAAATCCAAACGTACAAGTTGGCTAGCCAAACAAGCGGTTTAAACTTTGAACGTTGCCCAAAAGCCAAGACAACACCCAAAATAGTTCCCAAAAAGACAACACAGATAGAAATGAGAACCGTCACAACAGCCCCATAGTTAAAATAAGGTAAATACTTAGGTAAAAAAGAAAAATTCATAGTCACACTGCTTTCTAAAATAGAATACTGTATGATTATAACATCAATTGAATTAAAATTCAAATCTTTTGTCTAATTTATTCAAAAAAACTTTAAGCTAGTAGAATTAGCGAGAAATCTTAGTTTTTTCTAGGCAAGTTGGCCTCCTTTATGGTAAAATAATAACGATAAGAAATGAAGGAGAATCAAAATGGAATCACATTTGGTTAGAATCATCAACCGCCTTGAAGCAATGGCAAAAGACGGCGGAAATTTAAAACGTAATTTTGAACGCGAAGGAGTTGTTGTTGCAGAAGTTGCATACAGTCACGACGAAGAAAACGGCTCAATCTTTACCCTTCGTGATGTCGAAGCTCGCGAAACTTATACGTTTGATAGCATTGACTTGATTGCAATGGAAATTTACGAACTTCTTTACTAATACAAAACAAGCTGGGATTACACCCTGCATGTCTAACCAAAATCCTTTTTGTCTCACAAATAGGATTTTTTTATAGTCCAAATCCACAAAGTTCTTCATTGTAACAACTTCTCAAAGCTGCAATCTTTTTACTTGCTTTACACCCCAATCCTGTTATAATGAGAGTATAGAAATTTGACTATTTTTGACCATTAAACAGGTCAGGCTAAATAAAGAAATGAGGTAGATGTATGCTTTGTCAAAACTGTAAAATCAATGACTCAACGATTCATCTTTATACCAATCTCAATGGAAAGCAAAAACAAATTGACCTCTGTCAAAACTGCTATAAGATTATCAAGACAGATCCTAACAATAGCCTCTTTAAAGGTATTACGGATCTGAACAATCGTGACTTTGATCCCTTTGGTGATTTCTTCAATGACCTAAACAATTTCAGGCCTTCTAACAATACTCCTCCGACTCCCCCAACCCAATCAGGTGGAGGTTACGGTGGAAATGGCGGTTATGGTTCCCAAAATCGTGGACCTGCTCAAACTCCTCCACCAAGCCAAGAAAAAGGCCTACTGGAAGAATTTGGTATCAACGTAACTGAAATTGCCCGTCGTGGAGATATTGACCCCGTTATTGGGCGCGACGATGAGATTATCCGTGTCATAGAAATTCTCAATCGCAGAACCAAGAATAATCCTGTTCTTATCGGTGAACCAGGTGTCGGAAAAACTGCCGTTGTCGAAGGTCTAGCTCAGAAAATAGTTGATGGAGATGTTCCCCATAAACTCCAAGGCAAACAAGTCATCCGTCTGGATGTGGTTAGCTTAGTTCAAGGAACGGGTATCCGTGGACAATTTGAAGAACGCATGCAAAAACTCATGGAAGAAATTCGCAAACGTGAGGACATCATCCTCTTTATCGATGAAATCCATGAAATTGTCGGTGCTGGTTCTGCGGGCGATGGCAATATGGATGCAGGAAATATCCTCAAGCCCGCCCTTGCTCGTGGAGAGCTGCAATTGGTCGGTGCTACTACCCTCAATGAATACCGTATCATTGAAAAAGATGCAGCCCTAGAGCGTCGTATGCAACCTGTTAAAGTGGATGAACCAACAGTGGAGGAAACAATTACTATCCTCAAAGGCATTCAAAAGAAATACGAAGACTACCACCACGTTCAGTATACCGATGCTGCAATTGAAGCAGCTGCAACTCTGTCCAATCGCTACATCCAAGATCGCTTCTTGCCTGACAAGGCCATTGACCTCCTAGATGAAGCTGGTTCTAAGATGAACTTGACCTTGAATTTTGTGGATCCTAAAGTAATCGATCAGCGCTTGATTGAGGCTGAAAATCTTAAATCTCAAGCTACACGAGAAGAAGATTTTGAGAAGGCCGCCTACTTCCGTGACCAGATTGCCAAGTATAAGGAAATGCAAAAGAAAAAGGTCACAGACCAAGATACTCCTATCATTAGTGAGAAAACCATTGAGCACATTATCGAGCAGAAAACCAATATTCCTGTTGGTGATTTAAAAGAGAAAGAACAATCTCAACTCATCCATCTAGCCGAAGACCTCAAGTCTCATGTTATTGGACAAGATGATGCTGTCGATAAGATTGCCAAGGCTATTCGCCGTAATCGTGTCGGTCTCGGTACCCCTAACCGCCCAATCGGAAGTTTCCTTTTCGTTGGGCCAACTGGAGTCGGTAAGACAGAACTTTCCAAACAACTAGCCATTGAACTTTTTGGTTCTGCTGACAGCATGATTCGCTTTGACATGAGTGAATACATGGAAAAACATAGCGTTGCTAAGTTGGTCGGTGCCCCTCCAGGTTATGTTGGCTATGATGAGGCTGGGCAATTAACTGAAAAAGTTCGTCGCAATCCATATTCTCTCATTCTTCTCGATGAAGTGGAAAAAGCTCACCCTGATGTTATGCACATGTTCCTTCAAGTCTTGGACGATGGACGTTTGACAGATGGACAAGGACGTACCGTTAGCTTCAAGGACGCCATCATCATCATGACTTCAAATGCAGGTACAGGTAAGGCAGAAGCTAGCGTTGGATTTGGTGCTGCTAGAGAAGGACGTACCAACTCTGTTCTTGGTGAACTCGGTAACTTCTTTAGCCCAGAGTTTATGAACCGTTTTGATGGTATTATCGAATTTAAGGCTCTCAGCAAAGATAACCTCCTTCAGATTGTCGATCTTATGCTTGCAGATGTTAACAAACGTCTTTCTAGCAACAACATTCATTTGGATGTAACCGACAAGGTCAAGGAAAAATTGGTTGACCTTGGTTATGATCCAAAAATGGGAGCACGCCCACTTCGTCGTACTATTCAAGACTATATTGAGGACGCAATCACTGACTACTACCTTGAAAATCCAAGCGAAAAAGACCTCAAGGCAGTGATGACCAGCAAGGGTAACATTCAAATCAAATCTGCCAAAAAAACTGAAGTAAAAACTTCTGAAAAAGAAGTATAAATCCTACAGAAAAGGAGTAGAAAATGAAAATTTTCTGCTCCTTTTTATTAAAATAACTATAAATTCTTGACAGCTCGTCCTTTGTCCATTAAGATAATAATAAAGATAATAAATAATGAGGAAAATGTAATGGCAAACCCAACTTTCGGAGAAAAAAAAGCGAATACAGACTATGTTTCACGCTATGGCGTATATGCAGTTATCCCTGATGCTAAACAAAAACAAATTGTTCTTGTTCAAGCTCCCAATGGTGCTTGGTTCTTACCAGGTGGCGAAATTGAAGCAGGTGAAAACCACCAGGAAGCCCTAAAGCGTGAATTGATTGAAGAGCTTGGCTTCACAGCTGAAATTGGTACTTATTACGGACAAGCTGATGAATATTTCTATTCTCGTCATCGTGACACCTACTACTACAATCCTGCCTACCTCTATGAAGCTACTTCTTTCAAAGAAGTGCAAGAGCCACTAGAAGACTTTAATCATATTGCCTGGTTCCCTATTGACGAGGCTATTGAAAATCTCAAACGTGGTAGCCATAAATGGGCAATCCAATCTTGGAAAAAACAGCATAAGATTGACTAATACTCTTCGAAAATCAAATTCAAACCACGTCAGCTTCGCCTTGCCGTACTCAAGTACAGCCTGCGGCTAGCTTCCTAGTTTGCTCTTTGATTTTCATTGAGTATAAAGCAAGCCACTTTATTCAAAAAGTGCTATAATAGAATTAGAAAATCGGAGGAAATGTTATGAAGCTAATCAATACGACAAACTCACACTCGCAACTTGTTAAAAGCCAGCTAGAAAGTACAGACGCAACCCTTGTTGAGGTCTATTCTGCAGGGAATACCGATGTTATTTTTACCCAAGCTCCGCTTCACTATGAAATCCTCATCTCAAACAAACACCGTGCTATTCGCGAACCTGAAATCGAAGCTATTCAAGAATTTTTCTTGAAACGTAAAATTGATAAGGACTCTATTGATGAGGCCAATATCAAAACCCTCTATTCAGAAAAATTAATTGGAATTTCGATTCCAACCAAATAAAATCTTGGAGAGATTAGAAAGTGCTTTGAACCTTATGGAACAAAATTAGGTTTATTTAGCTTTTTAAATCATCTCCAATTTTTTATCTATAAAATCTTATCATACAAGATTTTGTAGATAATTAAGGAGACAAACATGGGAGACATCATATATAGAGAGGCAAGAATTGAAGAAAGCGAAAAAATTGGAAAATTATTAGCCAATTCCTTTCTTGACTATCCCTTTTTAACGATTATAACTGATGATTTGAAGAAACCTGACTCCTATCCTGCTTTTGTAGAAACGTTGCAAATTCTGCTTACTAGAGTCTATATTAAGAAGGGAAACTGTTTAATTGCGGAACAGGATGGAGACTTACTTGCAGTCGCCCTTTTGCAACAAAAAGATTTCTGTATACTATCCTATCTACGAAATGGAGGAACAAACATTTTTCGCTACATTCGACCACAAAATCTCCTTAAATACTTTGACTTTGTAAAACGTTCCAAAAAGCATTTAGAACAATCAGGGGAGTTTGATTGGTATTTGATGGCCTTAGCTGTCAATATAGAAAGTAAGGGGCAGGGAATAGGCAGTACTTTTCTGACACAAGGGATTGAACCTTATGTCAAATCAAAAGGCTGTAAACACTTGGGACTCATAACTAGTACAGCTAGAAATGTCTCATTCTACGAAAAAAACGATTATGTATTACTGGACTTTATGGATCTAGAATACGGATCAAAATCAATTGGTAACTGGGCATTTTTAAAAACTATAAATAAATAAAAAAAATTTGGTGCTGCTTATCACAGAACCAAATCTTTTTTATTATGTTAGAAACGAATCGTCTCACGTGTTTTTTCGTATGAAGTGACAAAACGGTTGGTTACACCTGGTTCTGCAACTTCCAAAGCTTGCGAAATCTTATCAAATGAAGCATGATAATCAAATTCTTTTTCAAAAATTTCTAATGATTCATTAAAGGCTTCTTGAATTCGTTCATCAAATGAGCGGTAACGGTTCGAATACTGTAGCAATTGTTCTGTCAACGTTGCATATTGAACAATATTATAGGTTTCTTCTTCAAGTGCTTCTATATCATTTGTTGCAATTTCAAGCATCCGGTTCACAGCTTCTATATTGACCCGAGCTTCTTCTAGTTCAGCCATCAACTCTTCAGTATGGTTACTTGCTGTAAAGAACAACTGTAAGAAATTCTGAGGAATACCTGGAAGATTGCGTTTTTCCATATATCTCTTAATTGTGTGAAGACGATTAACATAAACATTTGCCTTCTGGCGAGCATTGATATCATCTTTTTCAATCTGAGCAAGACGTTGACTAACCGCAACTTGTTCATCTTCAATTTCCTTCAAAGTAGCTTGTAAGTTTTCCAAACGTTCTTCAAGGAATGAATAAGGTTCAGAATGTTCCTCTTGTTCAGAAGTTAGTTCCAATACAGATTCTTCTAAAGATTCTAACTCAGCTTGTAATCTATGAACATGACTAACATCCGTTTCAGATAGTAGGTAATTGTTACTCAATCGTTGAATATCTTCCACTAAAACAGCATTACTATCTTTCATGTGTTTCAAATATGTAGGAAGAGTTGCAACTAAGCCTTCTACTACTTTTTGAGCAGCGATTTCTCGTGTAAAGATATCATAGAGTGAATTGATTTCTTCTTGAACTTGAGTATTTTCATACTCAGCATTATCCAACTCTAATTGTGCAATATTTTCGTGGTTTTTCTTCAAAGATTCATAAAGCAATTGGAAGCGAGATTCAATATCCGTTTCAGCAAAATGATAGTTAGCATCTAAAAGCTTACGGTAACCATCCTCCAAATCTTCCAATTGATCAGGTAGCTCTTTAGATAATGTTTTTACAATCGCTGGCAGGCGGTCAACAATGTGACTCAAAGCCAAGATATGATTTTCAGCATTATCCAAAATCACAGCAGCTTCTACTGGGTCACCTGAAGTGTTCAAAGTAACAAACTGAGAAAACTCTGATTGGATATTTTCCAATTGTTTTTCGATTTCAGATAAACCTTGGCCATATTCTTCAGAATGATCAGCCACTCGGTGTTGCAACTCTTCAAACAAGTCCAAGGTATGAAGAACACGACCGCTGTTTTTAGATTCTTGTTTCTCCAAATCTGCCAAGGCATTGCGAATTGCCGCAATATCTTCTTCAATCAAGGTAATTTGGCTCTCGATTTGGTCAATTTGATGACTAGCCTTAAAAAAACGGAATGAATTGTTATAACCTTCTGCCTCGAAAAGATTATTTTCGATATCGGCAAAAGAGTTAAGAGATAGGTCAACCCATTTTTGGTTCCATTCACGGAAAGTCACTTGACTTTGTCCAATCAAGTGCATATTTTTAACAGCTTCAACTTCATCATTAACTGGAAGATTGTACAGCTCTTCTTTTTTCTCTTCTAAAATTGCTAATTTACTTTCATTGCGTTTCCGTACATAAATTGCTATAGCATATGAAATCAGCAATATAATTGCAATTGCAATTATAAGATATACTACTAGACTACCAGACATATTAAACTCCTTTTTAACTTGAAACAATCGTAATGATTATATCATATTTTTTAGACCAAGGGAACTACTTCTCCCGATTTTTTAGACATCAAGTGTACTATAGACGGCATTTTCTTCGATAAATTCACGACGAGGCTCTACTCGATCCCCCATCAACATATCAAAGATTTTATCTGCTTCTGCAGCATCGTCCACAGAAACTCTTGCCATTAAGCGATGTTCGGGATCCATGGTTGTTTCCCACAACTGGTGATCATCCATTTCACCCAAACCTTTATAACGCTGAATGGTTGGTTTGGCACGTCCTTCACTGTGGCGGGCCAAGGCTTCTTGGAGTTTAATTTCTTGATCCGCTCCTGGCTGGATATATTCTTTAATCTCGCTTCCAACCTTGACACCATAGATTGGAGGTTGGGCAATATAAACATAACCAGCTTCTAGTATTGGTTTCATATAACGATAAATCAAGGTTAGAAGAAGAGTACGAATATGGGCTCCATCGACATCGGCATCGGTCATCAAAACGAGCTTTTGGTAACGGGCTTTTGAAACATCGAATTCTGCACCAAATCCTGTTCCCATCGCTGTGAAAAGACTACGAATTTCTTCGTTAGCTAGAATCTTATCCATACTTGCCTTTTCAACGTTCAAAATCTTACCGCGGATTGGAAGAATTGCCTGAAATTCACGGTTACGACCAGATTTTGCTGATCCACCAGCTGAGTCTCCTTCGACGATGAAGAGTTCTGTTTCCGCAGGATTGTTAGAAGAACAGTCTGCTAGTTTCCCTGGAAGGTTAGAAATTTCCAAACCAGATTTTTTACGAGTGACTTCACGCGCACGCTTGGCAGCCACACGAGCCTTAGCAGCTAAAATTCCTTTTTCCACGATACGTTTGGCAATCTGTGGATTTTCCATGAGGAAATCAGAAAAGGCATCGCTGAAGAGACGATTGGTAATCTTGACCACTTCGCTATTCCCCAGTTTTGTCTTGGTCTGTCCTTCAAACTGTGGATTTGGGTGTTTAACTGAGATAACTGCAGTTAATCCTTCACGAACATCTTCCCCTGTTAGATTGTCTTCATTGTCTTTCAGTAACTTATTTTTACGAGCATAATCGTTGATAACACGTGTCAAGGCTGTACGGAAACCTTGCTCATGCGTTCCACCTTCATGGGTATGAATATTATTGGCGAAACTCATGACATTTTCATGGTAACCCGTTGTGTACTGCATGGCTACTTCGACTGTAATATCATCCATCTCACCATCTGTGTAAATTGGTGTATCAAAGATTACATCCTTGTTCTCGTTGATATATTCAACGTAACTAGCAATCCCACCTTCATAATGATAATGCTTGGTTTGTTCCAAACCTTCACGCTTATCTGCGATGGAGATTTGAAGACCGCGATTTAGAAAGGCCAACTCTTGAATCCGTTTATTTAATTTATCAAAATCAAAGGTTGTTGTTTCAGTGAAAATTTCTGGATCCGGTGTAAAGTGAACTGTTGTTCCCGTTTTATCCGTATCTCCAACCACCTCAAGGTCTGCGACAACATGACCACGACGGTATTCTTGGTAATGAATTTTACCATTTTTGTGGACATGAACGTCTAATTGAGTTGAAAGGGCGTTAACAACTGAGGACCCCACTCCGTGAAGACCACCTGAGACCTTATATCCGCCACCGCCAAACTTTCCTCCAGCATGAAGGACAGTAAAGACAGTCTCAACGGCAGGTCGACCTGTTTTTTCCTGAATATCGACTGGGATACCACGCCCATCATCGACAACAGTAATCGAATCATCTGGCTCAATAAAGACTTGAATATGGCTGGCAAATCCTGCCAAGGCCTCGTCAATTGAGTTATCAACAATTTCCCAGACTAGATGGTGAAGACCTTCTTTTGAAGTTGACCCGATATACATCCCTGGACGCATACGAACAGCCTCTAAGCCCTCTAAAACTTGAATTTGACTGGCATCATAATCTTGTGCCTGCAGATTTTTGATTTCTTCTGTCATCTTATTCCTTTTTCTTACATGTCTAATACTTGTCTTAAATTCACGATACTAGTAAACAAGTGGGTAGCTAGTCCTGCAGCTTGACCTGCTTCGATATCAATCGGTCGATCACCAATGACAAGCCCTGAACTAATTTGATACTTTTCTCTTAAATAAATCATGGACTCAGGATCTGGTTTTCTCTTAAAGCCTGAGTTAGAAGTCACCACTTCTGTAAAATAAGCTGCTATAGAGGTTTTTTCTAAAATTTCCAAGACCTGATTATTACGATGAGATACCAAAAAATGACGGCCACCTTGATTTGAGATATCTTTCAATAAATCAGAAACTCCATCAAACAAAATCGGATGTTCAAGCTCTCTGGCTTCATTTTCCTTGTATTTTTCTAAAAAATTCTCTAAGTTGGGAGCGAATGTCTCAATCGCAAAATCAGTAGAAACCTTTAAAGCCTGATAGACACTGTCATGGTCTTGTGTGATGCCATACAATGCCAATGTTTCAACAAATGCAGCTGTTGAAGTTTCGTAATTATCCAGTAAAGTTCCACCTAAATCCCAGATATAATCGTGATATTTCATACCCTTCATTATAGCATTTTTTTATGAAAAAAGCGATGATTTCCCTGAGTTTTCCACATAAAAAAACGAGAGTTTGACTCCCGTTTTACTGATTTTTACCAAAGACATCTCGATAGAGCATTCCTGTTCGTAAAGTCTCTGCATCTCCTCCTAATTGCTCTACCAGCTCGTAGGCAAAGGCAAGGGCTGTCGAGGGACCTCGACTGGTTGTCAATTGACCATCTACCACTACTGTTTCCTTGACGTAGTGACCATCAAAAATTTGCTCTTGAACACCATCATAACAAGTGTACTGCTTGTTTTTCAATAGCCCTGCTTGATTGAGGGCAATTGGCGCAGCACAAATGGCTGCTAGTTTTTTTCCTTCTTGCTCGAAGCTTTGCAACTCTTGAATCAAGGCCTGATTATCGCGCAAATGTGCAGAACCAGGCATGCCGCCAGGAAGAACAACCATATCATAGTCTGATAAATCACCATCAAAGACACGATCTGCTCTGACTTGGATTGCATGCGAACCAGTCACTTGCTCTTCAAACCCAACCATATCACAAGTGATATTTGCCCGACGCAAAACATCCACAACTGTCAAAGCTTCAATTTCTTCAAAGCCCTGAGCCAACATAACTGCTACTTTTACCATGATTTTCTCCTTATTTGATTTGTTTTAATACAACCTTTTTCCGCTTGAATGGGACTTTTCCGCTCTTTTCTTCAGCTAGATTGGTCTGGTAACTCATAGATAAAAGTAAGCCCACACCAATCAGATTACTGATAATAGCCGATCCCCCTTGAGAAATAAAAGGCAAGGGAATACCCGTCAAAGGAAGCAAACCTGTCACGGCACCGATATTCTCAAAGATATGGAAGAGCAACATCATAATCAAACCTGTGGAAATATAGGTGTAGAACTGGTTATTTGATCTAAGAGTAATCTTCAACATACGGTAAATCAGCATGAGATAAAGGGCGATAACAAGGACAGAGCCAATAAAGCCAAAATCTTCTGCAATGACCGTGAAAATCATATCCGACTCTCTAACTGGAATAAGCAGATTCGAAGCATTAAATCCTTGACCAAATAAGCCACCGCTTCCAATGGCAATCTGTCCTTGAGCCTGTTGGTAAGTAGTTGTTTGGGCAAAGTCAAATGGATTAAGCCAAGCCAAGATACGATTGATTTGGTAGGTCGGCATGCCCAGTTGATGGAGAAAAGCCCGACCGTCCTTGCTGATAAAGATGGCTAGAAAACCAGCAATTCCTGTTACAGCAGTCACAAATACTGGGATAATAATTTTCCAAGAAACGCCCGATAATAAAACGATTCCTGAGAAAATAGCCACAAAAACTAAGGCCGTCCCCAAGTCACTTTGAAGTGCCAAAAGAACTAGGACTGGAATGGTAAAGAGAATCATCCAGAAAATCAACAAGAAGTCCAGCGGAACTGTGCGTCTCCATTCCTTATGTTTTTTGGTAAACTGGACAATCACACGAGCCAACATGAGGATATAGGATATCTTCATAAATTCTGACGGTTGGAACAAGGTAACACCATTTACCGATACCCAGTTTTTGGCACCCGTTGATGCAACTAAGCTTGGATTATAAAAGACAATCGGTAAAACCATAAGTCCCAAGCCTAAAATATATAGAAAGGGTGTCACCTTCCAAAGAAATTCAGTATTAAAGAGCATGACGATAAAACCAATCACAAGTCCCATGGCGATCCAGGCGACCTGCTGCCCTAAAATGGGCAAAATATTGTTTGGATAATCATGACTAACAGCTATATAAATAGCCACCACGCCAATAACCAGTAGAAAAAATACTGGCAAGAGCAAACTATAATCGACTCTAGAGTCGAGAGAACGTTTCATATATACTAACCTTATACTTTCATACAATATTATTTATCAAAGTTCATTTAAAAATTTATCAATAGCCTCATCAACTTCGGATCGAGAGACGGTTTTAACGGTCGCTTCTTTTGCTAGAGAAGTCACAATTTGTTTGCCATATCGCTTTCCGACAATTCTCCTATCCAAAATAAGAGTTAAGGAACGTTGGTGTTCGCGTCTCATACTTCTTCCCAAAGCTTGCTTTAAACGAATAATGGCCATTGGCAACTGATAATCATAAAAGGCATTTTTCCCTTCCTGATTCAGTTCCTGATTGATCTTTTTCGTCAAGGGTTCTTGAGGATTTTGGAAAGGTAGTCTTGGTACAACTTGAATCACAAAAGGATGACTTGAAAAATCAACTCCCTCCCAGAAACTTGCTGCACCTAGCAGGATTTGTTGTTCACCTTTTTCAAAGCGTTTCTTAAGCTGATGAACATCCCCATTTTTATACTGGGCCAAGTGGCTAACTGGAAGTAAATCCGATACTGCTAGAAGCATGTCTTTAGCAGTAAAGAGAACTAAAATCGGTTGCTGGAAATCTTGAACATCCATCAGCAGATCAGCTACCTCTTGAGCATAAACTTCTAAGGATGTTTCTGTTACCAGGGGAAAATCTTTGACCAAGACCACTTCTTGATCCTGTTTTTTATGAGCTTCAACCTTGACAAATTTAGCTTCAGGATAACCCAAAAGGTCTGCCAAAGAAACTCTCTGACTAATCTCAAGAGTAGCCGATACTCCCAAGACTTGACATGAATTAGGTACTAAAGAAGATAGGAGAATACGTCCTGATTTCGTAGAAGAAATTTGAATTTTCTTTTGACTCGTTTCAATTGCTTCAAGCCAGTAGTCTCGGTCAGCTGTAAAATAGCGAACCAGCTCCTCAAAGCCTTCTACCTCTAATTCTGAAAAATACTGGTGGAGATTGGCAAGAGAATCTAAGATATTTTTCCTAGATTTTCCAGACTGAAATTGTTCTATCAAGTAGAAGCACTCAAAGCGAATACTTTCTAGTATTCGTTGCTGAACCTTATTTTGCTCCTCCAGTAAAGCCTTATCAAGCAAATCGATAATAGACTGGATATCGTAGGTCTCTTGAAGCAGATTTTCTAGAGCCAACAATATCTTTTGAACTTCATCAATAATCAATAAACGGTCGCTGACAAATTCAGGATTATCTTCCAGTCTGGTTACAAGATAGGCATGATTGGTCACTAAAAGCTTGCATGTTTGTGCCCTTTCTTGACTACGTTTCCAAAAATCTTCCGTCACAAATAAGCTTTGAGATGATAAATTCCCGTCATGACGAAGATCTGTTAGAAAATGTTGGTAACGGTAGAGTTGACCAATTTCATCAAAATCTCCTGTCTCTGTCTCAGTCAGCCAGACCAAGAGTTGCATTTTAAAGCGTCTAAATAAGCGATTTTCATCATTTTCCTGCAAGGAACGATAAAAGGCATCCAACTTCAGATAATTGTGTGGTCCCTTTAAACTATGAATATCTATATGGAACACATCCTTAAGACGTTTACCTTCTTCTTCCATGATCTGATTTTGAAGAATCTTTGTCGGAACACTAAGAACAATTTGACGCTCTTTGGCTTGAGATAAAGCGGATAAGAGATAGCCATAGGTTTTCCCAATCCCTGTCGGTGCTTGAATTAATGAGACAGGCTCATCTTTCAATAGCAAGCCAACCTCTCTAGCAAAACTTTCTTGCTCCTCCCTCACTTCAAGATTTAACAGAGAAATATTTTTAGAAAAATCTTGGGATAGTTTTCGTGGCTCCAGGGGAGCTCCAGTTTTCTTGAAATACAGTCCTTGAACTTCGACCAAGTCTGGTGAACTCAGGATAGATTTGTTTCGATAAATTTCTTCAATAACCAGGTAGGACTCGTATAGGAGGGCGTCAGCCATTTCCAGCAAGCGTTCCAAGAGACCTTTAGGAAGCTGGGCCATCTTTTCCCGTAGAAATAAGAGTAATTCCGCAGTAGCTTGGGCATCTGAAAGGGCTGTGTGAGCGTGTTTAAGAGGAATTCCTAATTCTCGACACAATATCGGCAAACTATATTTTTCCAGTTCAGGGAAAAAGACCTGAGCCAATTCGACCGTGTCAACACGAGGATTTTTTAGTTCATAGCCTTCAAAAAATAAATTTTCCGCCAAGAGATTGGCATCAAACTGAACATTATGGGCTACAAAAATCCCATCCTCTACCAAGTCAAAGATTTTTCTAGCAACTTGCGAAAAATCAGGTGCTTGCGTCAGACGTTGATCTGTCAATCCTGTCAGTTCTTTGATATGAGCATCCAAGGGTTCATGTGGATTGACATCCGTCGTATAGTGATCAACGATTTTTCCATCCTCAATCACAACAATTCCCACTTGGATAATTTTAGCCTTACTACCTGTGCTAGTTGCCTCTAAATCCACCACAACATAGCGATTACCAATCGTTTTCATTATAAAAAATTATACCAAAAAAAGGGCCATTTGGCACCTGCAAACATAGGATAATTTTCAAACTCGAGAAGATTACTTGTATTAAAAATCCCAGCAAACAGAGCATCCTAGCCTTCTGATTTTTTGAAAATATTGGAGAATAAGAAAAATTGAGAGAAGAAATGTTTGCATCTTCCTTCTCTCAACTATCCATTTACTTTATTTAACCATATCAGGATCGTAATCATAGAATCCTGTATCAAGGAAACGGTTTTTAGGGTGAAGTTTACGCACTTCTTCATCCAGCAAGAAGGCTTGGTCATGGCTAAAGTTGCCCTCTTGAATCAAGCTACGCGCTTGGATAAAGAGTTTTGCAATCTCAACAAAGTTCTGACCAGGTGTATAGAGACCTTCTAATTTCCAGTGAGTAAAACCATGCTCTACCAATTCTGTCAATTTTGTCATCAAATCAAGGTCATTGTTGGCAAAAATGTGGGTTCCATGATTGTCTTCAAAAATGGAATAGTGACTCTCTGGGTCACTTGGCTCAGCCAAGAAGAGGTCACGCTTGCGCGTCTTTTCATCATCTATGTGCGTAAAGTTATAGTAATTTTGCAAGAGCGGACGTTTAGAATGATGGATAACGCTAGCTCCGTAAACCAAAACTTCAGCAGGAATTTCCAAAATCTCTGGCATTTTGAAGAGTTCAGCAGATGGAATTTCACGCGCCAAAACAGCCTCAGATGCGCCAGCCTTTTGTCCCCAGAAGTTAATCTGGCGACTGCTTGTCACCATAGTTGAAGCATCATAGATGGTCTTAAAGGAATAACCATCGCGGTTGACAACGTAAAAGACACCTGCATCCCCAATCGTAATGTAGTCTGTCTTGATTTCTTCCAAGAAATCAAGGAATGGCTTGATACGATCCATCATGTCTTGGTGCATGAGAGCATTAACCGCAACGATCAATTCCTTACCAGCATCATGAACCAACTTAGCGATTTCACGCAATTGGTCATAACTAAAGGTCGTTGGCAGACGAAGGCCAAAATCTTTCTCACCGACATAGATACGGTCTACGCCAGCTTCGAGCAGTTGTTTAACTTGTTCAATACTTTCAGCAGTTGCTGTAATGATAATCTTTTCCATAAGAAAAATTATACCACATTTCTGGAAAATCAGCCATTCTTTAAAAATGAAAAGGGACTTTATTCTTATTGTAACCTTTCTGTAATAATTCTCTGCTGAAAAAATGATAAAATAGGTATGTACTGTTAAGGAGAGAATAATGCCCGTAAGAAAATTACAATCCTATGAGGTAGACTATCAAGAAGAATTAAGCCAGCAGGTTCCTCGCTATCAAGATTATACACCTGAAGCACAATCTGATGCCAATCTCAAGGAAATCCTATTTTTTGTTAATATCGCTGTTTTTTGTATCTGTATTGCTATCTTTAGTTTTATCTTTTTATCATTAAAATTATCAACTGCTCTTGCCTTTGCCGCAGCAATCGGATCCAGCTTACTTGTTTTAAAAGTTCAACGGTCTATTATCAAACGAAAACGTAGAAGATAAATCCAAAATATCGCCCCATCCGGAGCGATATTTTTATTTTTTCTTTTTAGATGGTGTGTGGATGGCTATCTTCACTTCAAAGATTGTTCCCTTTGGTTTATTATCTTTAACAGTAATGGTTCCTTTTAGGGCATCTACAATTTGCTTGGCTAAGGATAATCCTAAACCAAAACCACCTTTTTGGCGGGTTCTAGCCTTGTCCACTCGATAAAAGCGGTCAAATATTTTCTTCTTATCTTCTGCTGAAATACCGACTCCATTATCAGAAACCAGTAAATACAGATTGCGATCGGTCGCCGAGATAAGAAAATCAATTTCACCATCCTCCTCAGTATATTTGATGGCATTATCAAATAAGATGGTCATAAGTTGTTTCAAAAGAAGCTGATCTGTGACAATCGTTCGATGGATCCGATTTTCAAAACGAAAGACACGGTCATTTTCAGAAGCAATCATCTCATAGTTTGTGAAAGTCGTATTGAAAAAACTGGTTGGAACTTCTGCAAGTTCCGGATTAATCCCATCATCTCTACGAGCTAAATTCAACAAGTTCGTTGTCAAAAACCGCATATTTCGGACTTCTTCCAAACTCGATGCAATGCTTTCACTCACATCCATAATGGTAGCTTCTGGCTTACGGAAAAGGGTCTCTAAGCGATTTTGCAAAACTGCGAGTGGAGTTCGTAACTCATGACTAGCATTTTCCACAAAGGACTGCTGCTTCTGCATACTCTCAAGCAGAGGACGAACACTGACCCTAGCTAGATAGAGACTGGCAAGTAAAGACAAAATCCAGAAACTTGCCATCACAATCACAATCAATTGCTCATGCTTTTGACTGGCCTGCTCCAACTGACTGGTATTAATCAAGACAGCCGCATACTTGATATTGGTTGAAACCGAACTGATATTCGTTTCCATCAAAATCATGCGATAGATTTCTTCTTGTCCATAGCTATTAAAAACTTGAATCTGATAGATATGTCCTAGTTCTTTTTTCTCTAACTTAATCTTATCCAATCCCAAAAATCGATTTCCAGAAAGGAGCTGTGTAAAATTCTTATCAAAAAGAATAACCTCCGTATTGGAACTGACATTGGGTTTTACTTCAGTCTTGCTAGTATCTGTAGCGGCATTCTCTAAATCTTTAATCTCTTCTGTCGCCCTATTTACCGCAAGCTGAATAACTGCCTGAGGATTGTTACTCAAGCCATGGAGCGTATCATCCACCGAAGTATAAAGACTCGAATGCATGACCTGCAAAATAATCAAGGTCATGGTAGAGAAAATCAGGGTGAAGACACCAAAGTTGCGAATAAAGTAACTAAAGTCATCCGCATACCATGTTTTTTTTAGTTTACTGAACATCTTTTAAAATATACCCAACACTACGCAAGGTTTGCAAATTCTCTGCAAAAGTGGTTCCTTTTAATTTCTTACGGACTTTTGAAACATAGACTTCGACAACCGAAATCGTTGTGTCACTATCAAATCCCCATAGACGATCAAAAATCTGAGTCTTAGGCAAAATAACATTTTGATTTTGAAGGAAATAAACTAATAAATCAAACTCTTTACCTAGCAATTCGACAGGAGTATCTTCGACTTTAACAGTATTGGTTGACAAATTAACCACAATATTTCCATAAGTCAAGGTGTTTTCATTAAATTTACCTGAACGTTTGAGAAGCGCTTGAATCCGCATTTTGAGTTCTTCTAGGTAGAAAGGTTTGGTCAGATAATCATCTGCTCCCAATTCAAATCCATGTCCCTTGTCATCCAAACTTTCCTTGGCAGTCATGATCAGAACTGGTGTCGTAATTCCTTTTTCACGCAATTCTTTCAAGACTTGAAAGCCATTTTTTTCAGGTAACATTAAATCGAGCAAAATCAAGTCATAGACGCCACTTTCAGCTTCGTAGAGACCTTCTTCACCATCAAATACCTGCATGACATCCGCAAAATCGTCTAAAAAGTCAAATACTGAATTTGACAGGCCTAGGTCATCCTCAACTAATAAGATTTTTATCATGAGAAACTCCTCCTTATTAAAACCATTATACCAAATTTGCCTTAAAAAAAACTCAACTCTCTACATTTTACATGAGATAGCTGAGTTTTCTTTTTATTTTAGGCTTATTTATGCGTTTCCGTATTGAAGAACGACTGCTTCCACTGCAGTTTTTTCACGGTTAATCAAGTCAACACGCGCTGCAATTTCCTTGATTCCCATACCGATATTACGGCTAAGAGCAAGGTCAGAAAGTTGCGGTTCAAAGAATTCCTTGTACTCTGCCAAGCGTTGCTGAGTCTTAAATACGTGAGCAGGAAGGATAACAAAGCTATCAAAGCTCATATCTCCACCAAGAGCTGCCTTAATCCAAGCCCAATTTTCACGAGCCCAAGACCATGCTGTTTCCTGAGTTGCTTGATGGCTTAAGAACTGGAAGTACCAAGCAGACAAGTCTTGTGGTTTGACCACAAATTTGTCCTTCCAAGAAGTAATCAAGGTTTGGATATTGTCCGCATCTTTACTGTAGGCAAGAGCTGCTGCCAACTGACGTTTAAAGACAGCATCTGTTGCGTGCGTATAAGTATCAAGATAAAGTGCTAACAAGTCTTTAGTCTCATGATGTTTCATCTCATTGATGAGAACTTGTGAACGAATAGCTGCTGGGAGTCCTGCAAGATTCTCCTTGTGTGCTGCGAAGATTTGGCTAGCGGCTTGACTAGCTTCTGCATCATTTGAGCGAATCATCATAGAAATGGCCAACTGACGAACCAATTCATCCTCATCTGATTCGCCATCTTTAGCTTCAAAACCAAGACGGTCATAATTATGACGAGCCAATTTAGCAACCAAGGCTTTGAAGGCTCTTTCAGCTTCTGTTCCTTCATCGATAAAGCGCTCAAGGGCAGAAATTACTTGAGAAACAGCTGAAACGACAAGGTAAGATTCTTCTTTAGCGAGTTTATCAAGGACTGGAAGCAAGTCTGCATAAGAAATGTGCCCTGCTTCAGCAAGCAAGCGACGTTCTTGGACGATTTGCAGTTTACTTGTGTTATCAAGCTCAACTAGGTCAGCAAGAACTGCATCCAACAAATCTCCTTGATAGTCGGTAATGTAGTGGGCTGTATTTTCAGTGTTGAGACGAAGTGCTGTTTTGTTTTCAGCAAGAAGGGCTGCATAGCCAGGGATTTCGATGCTTTCAGTTTCGAGTGTATCAGGCAAGCCTTTCCAATTGCTGTTTAGTGGCACAACCCAGAGACGGTTCTTGTCTTCGTGCTCACCGATAAAGAATTGTTTTTGTGAGATCTTCAAGACATCATTTTCAACTTTGACAATAAGTACTGGGTAACCAGGTTGTTCCAACCAAGAATCCATGAAGGCTGCAACATCACGTCCTGACGCTTGACCAAGGGCATCCCAAAGGTCACGGCCAATTGTATTGCTGTATTGATGTTTTTCAAAGTAAGCGTGCAAACCTTTAGCAAAATCAGCATCACCTAGCCAACGACGAAGCATGTGCATGAGGCGGCTTCCTTTAGCATAGACGATAGCACCGTCAAAGAGGGTATTGATTTCATCTGGGTGTTTAACTTCGACGTGAACAGACTGAACACCATCAGTCGCGTCACGTTTCAATGCAGACGGAACACCACCTGTTTGGAAATCTTCAAAGATATTCCAGCTTGGTTCAATAGCATCTACACAGACGTATTCCATCATGTTAGCGAAACTTTCATTAAGCCAGAGGTCATCCCACCATTTCATAGTCACGAGGTTCCCAAACCATTGGTGAGCCAATTCATGTGCCACAACAAGGGCAACTTGTTGACGGCTGGCAAAGGTAGAGTTCTCATCCACAACCAAATAAACTTCACGGTAGGTTACAAGACCCCAGTTTTCCATGGCACCAGCTGAGAAGTCAGGAAGGGCGATATGAAGAGATTGAGGGATTGGATACTTAACTCCGTAGTAATCTTCGTAAAATTCGATTGAGCGAACGGCAATATCTAGTGAGAAATCAAGGTTAGATAGTGGGTGGGCTTTAGTTGAGTAGACACCTACAAGGGTACCGTTTTTAGTTTTAGCCGTCACACCTTGCAAATCACCTGCGACAAAAACTAACAAGTAAGAAGACATGCGAGGTGTTGTCTCAAACTTCCAGATACCTGTTTCCTTGCGGTTTTCAACTTCGATCTCTGGCATGTTTGACAAGGCCAATTCACCTTCTGCTTGGTCAAAACGTAGAGAAAGGTCAAAGGTTGCTTTGGCTTCAGGCTCATCCACACATGGGAAGGCTTCGCGAGCAAAATGGCTCTCGAACTGAGTAGACAAGACTTCCTTCTTCACTCCATCAACTGTGTAGTAAGAAGGGTAAATCCCTGTCATGTTGTCTGTAATCTTACCCGAAAAGGCAAGAACCACTTCAACTTGACCAGCCTCAGCCAATTCGATATGAAGTGCTTCATTTTCATGGTCAACTGTAAATGGACGAGCTTGACCTGCAACTTCTACAGAAGCGATTTCCAAATCTTTTTGATGAAGGGAAATACGGTCACTTTGTGCTTGGCCAGTGATGGTCACCTTCCCAGAAAACGTCTTGGTCTCACGACTCAAGTCTAAAAATAAATCATAATGTTCAGGAACAAATTGCTTAATAAAATGTTCAACTGCTTGCATAGTTTTCTCCTATTCTAAGTTTAAGAGCTGCTACTCTTCTTCAAACAAACTTATTATATCATGTTTTACTTGAGAAAAAAGGATTGGACGGTGATTTTCCAAACTTTCTTCCTTCTAATAGTCTACAGTGGGTAGACCTTGCTAAATTCTTCTAAAACAACCTTGCTTTCAGGTGTAAAAGTCAGTCCTGCTTCTTTCAGCCACTCGGCGAAACAATCCTCATGAACCTGACGCCAATAGGCTAGGGATTTGTCACCTTCCCCTTCCTTGTAGGCATGTTGAGCAGAAACTTGATTGAAGGGCTGGACAGAAACCTTTGTAATTTCAACAATACAGACAGCCTGATTTTGACTATCTAAAATGACATCAAAAGTTCCTTCTTGAGGAAGGGGTTCGGCTTCTAGTGCGTAAAGGTCATAGACTGAGGCGGTTGCTGACTTTTCTCCTTTTAAAACCAAATCCGCCAACAAATCAGCTTCCACTCCAAAAGCCCAAGCATCTATCGCATCTCCAATCGAGGGGTTGATTTTCTTATATGCATTCCACATTTCTTGAGGTGTCATAGGTTGCTCCTTTGTAATTTTTTACTTTCTTCTTTTATGTGTTTAAGATGATCTGGATGGTCAATTTCTAAATCAAAAATCTCTAGAATAGAACTGTAGTGAATAATGCACTTGATACTCAACTGATTCATTTTTTGTATGAAAGAATCATTCAGATAGCCTGCTACAGCAAAGTCAATCTTTTTCATCCTTGCTTTATCCTGCATCTGTCTTAGCATATCTAACATTATTGGATTTTCCATATCATGCCATTGACTGTTTCTCACAGTGGCAAAAATAAAAGAAGTCAAATCATTCATTCCAACTACAATCTTTGAAATGCCCGTTTCCAGTATACTAGATAAGTCAAAATACGCTGACGGTAATTCAATCATCGTTCCAATTTTTCCAGTGAAACCCTGCTGACGCAATACTGTGATAGCTTGCTTTAACTGCTCAGCATCATTGACAAAAGGAAAGATAGCAGATAGATTGGGATTGTTTTGATAAACTTCTGTAACGACATGTGCTTCAGCCTGAAATTCATCCGGACACGCCAGCAAACGCCTAGTTCCTCTATATCCAAATAAGGGATGATTTTCATCAAAATACTCTTTAGTCCCCTTTAGACAATTAGCTTCTGTATTTGTTAATTCAGAAAAACGATACCAAACTTCTTCATCTGAGTACAGGGAGCAGATAGTCTCTAGATAATCTTTTACAAATTGCTGACAACTTGCTAATAGTATATTTTGATTGAGTTCTCTCAACAAGTATTCCCCACGAATCATTCCAATGTGGTGAAATAGTTGTGGGTAAACTTTTTCATCAAGTTTTTCGCCACTAAGAGCAAGTTGGTTTCTCATTATTCACCTTCCAATTCATGTAAGAAGTATTGCCCAGTTCTGGAAATCCTAATAATTCAGACTTAACCTTCAAGACTAGTGGCGATGCATTTTCTTCTGTGATCTCTTGAATATCCATCCAACTCCTCCTACTTCAAAGACCAGCCACCATCTATTGTCAGAATTTGTCCCTGCATGGCAGATGCCTTTCCACTGGCCAAAAAGAGACTGACTTCTGCAACTTCTTCTGACTCAATCCAGCGCTTGATTGGTGTTTCACTAGCCACCCAGTCCGCTAAACCACCTGGCTCAAAGTCCGCAGCAGTCATAGCTGTCTTGACTGCTCCTGGAGCGATACCAAAGATCTGAATCCCAGCTCCAGCATAGTCTAGAGCCAACTGCTTGGTAAATCCAGCCAAGGCGTGCTTCGAAGAAGTATAGGCATGACCACCACCGCCTGCTAGGCTAGAAGCGATAGAACACATATTGATGATGATCCCCTTTTTATTCTCCAGCATTTGTGTCAAATAATGCCGAGTCAACTCAACAGGAGTCACGTAGTTGATTTCAAAAATCTCATGAATTTCCTGCGCTGATTGTTCCAATAGGGGTTTATAAGCATCCAACACTCCAGCAGTATTGCACAAAATATCTACCTGAGGACACCAGTCAAAAATTGGCTCCAAGTCCAAGGTCAAATCTCTCTGTAAAAAGTGAAAATCACCCTCTAAGAGTGGATTTTCACCTTGGTCAACTCCATAAACTTGAAAGCCATTCTCTAAAAAGAGGCGAGCTTGAGCTAGGCCGATCCCTGAACTCACTCCCGTAATCAATACACGTCTAGTCATGCACTTCTACCCAATCCGTCGCCAAAACATCACAAGGTGTCGGACTCCACATGGAAAAACCTTCTCCTTCTCCAGACACGTTGATTAGGAAATAGGGTGTCACTTCAAGTGCAACCCCGTTTTGTTCAATGGTGTCAAAAAGTTGGACATAGTTTTCAGCACCTCCCCAACCAGTTCGTACATATTTTTTCTTATCCTTTAACCCAGGTAGAATTTCTTCAAATGTCATGTTTTTCTCCTTTAATATCAATAATCCTCCCCTTCATTATAACAAAAAAACCGCTTTGAAACGGCTTTTTGAATGTGATTTATTTACATCTGCTTCTATTTACGGCAAATTATTCCCTGCTGCAAGATAAATTTCATACCATTCTTTTCTTGTTAAGCTAAAGTTTGCCGCTTGGCTAACTTCTCTCAAGTGCTTAGGATTTGTTGTACCTACGACTGCCTGCATTTTTGCTGGATAACGCAATATCCAAGAAATGGCAATAGTTGAAGAGGTTACTCCATATTTAGTAGCTAAACGATCAAGTACTTGATTTAAAGCTTGAAATTTCTCATTTCCAACAAAATTCCCTTTAAAATACCCAAATTGTAAGACAGACCATGCTTGAATGACCACATCGTGTAATTTGCAATATTCAAAAATGCTGCCATCTCGCATAGCTGCTTGACTATCTTCCATATTAACATGAAAACCTGATTCGAATCCTGGAGTAAAAGCCGCACTCAATTGTAGCTGATTAACAGCTAACGGCTGCTTGACATCTTTTTTAAGTAACTCCATCATCATAGGATTTTGATTAGAAACTCCAAAATTTCGAACCTTACCTTGTTTATAAAGGAGATCAAAGGCTTCTGCTACTTGGTCAGATTCCATCAAAGCATCTGGTCGATGAAGAAGCAAGCTATCTAGATGATCAGTCTTCAATCTTTGCAAAATTCCGTCAACTGATTTTATAATATAGTCCTTAGAAAAATCAAAATAGGTAAATTCTTCAATGCGAATGCCACATTTTGACTGAATCCACATCTCTTCTCTTAAATCGGGACGATTTTTTAGGACAAGACCTAACAGTTCTTCACAACGACCACGACCATATATATCAGCCAAGTCGAAAGCATTGATTCCAACAGAAAGTGCTGTTTCTACAAGCTCTTCAACTTCTTTTACAGACTTATCTTCTATTCTCATCATTCCGAGAACAATTTCTGATAATTCTTTGTCATCTTGACCAATAGTTATGTATCTCATCAAATTTGTCTCCTTTAATTTCTAACATTCTTCCCTTCATTATAACAAAAAACCGCTTTGCAACGGCTTTTTGACTATATTTCACTCCATTTTATCTTCTTAAACCCACGGAACAAGAGAAAAATACCAATAAAAAGGACAGCTAAAGGAATAGCTCTTGTAAGAAAAACATTTGAAATTTCCATCCACTCATAGTAACGGAGCAGAGAGCCTACAACAAGATGGGCAACAATCATACTGTTAAAGGGACGAAAAAACTCTTCTTTCCAATTCCAAATACTGATGACCAGCGAAATCGTAAAGACAGATAAACTATCCCAGGGAGCAGGAAGATAAAAGGCTCCTTCTTGTATGAAACTTCCCATTCCTACATATCCTAGAACGACTAGCAGAACAAGAATTCCAACGACAATATAAGTGCCAATTTTCATCTTAGGAGAATCTTGGACTAGCCCCCAACGTAAGATTGTGGCCACAAGTCCAAATCCAATCAGAAAAAGAAGAAGTTGCCCTAAAAATGTGAGCAAATTGACTGTTAAGAGAGAACCTTTAGAAAAATCACTTAGTAGTTGATAATAACGTAATACCGCTAGGACAAGAATTGGCGTCAAAAGGGACTCCTTGATAGAACTGCGAGGTGCTTCCTTGAGCATCTCTTTCATTAATTTTTTAGGATTCTTACCTAGATAATCCTCTGCACTCATTCCGTCTCGTTCTGCTTCTGAGAAATCTAACATCATCAAATAGATCTGCTCTCTGAGGTAGTCCTCATCATAGAGAAATCCAGCAAGATTAAAACTATCCCACAGTTCCTCAAAATACTTTTGATTCTCCTCAGAAAACTCATGTAGCAAAGCGCTTGTTTCTTCATAATACTTCATTTTCTTCATGGTTTACCCTCCATTCTTAATTCCTTCTACTTTTTGACTCAAATCGTCCCATTGTTGCCAAAAGACCGAGACACGATCTTCTCCTTCTTTCGTTAACGAAAAATACTTCCGATCTGGACCATCTGGCGACGGGCGCATGTCGCCTCTTATCCATTGATTTTTTTCTAACTTTTGCAACAAAGGATAAATAGTTCCTGGAACGATAGTATCAAATCCAGCCTCTCGCAAAGTCTGAACCAACTCATAACCATATCGCTCTTTTTGACCAATCATATCCAAGACACAACCTTCAAGAACACCTTTTAATAGTTGAGTTTCTTTCATCCCTTCTCCCTTCTAATCTATTTGGTAATACCTACTAGTGACTTCATCTATAATATACCACTTTCACACTAGTTTGTAAAGCATAATAGTTAAATAAAAAACAGAACTAGCATGAACTAGTCCTGTATACTTTTACCCAATCACACTTCCATTCGGTACAGCTGAGTCAACTGTGAGAAGGGTTAATTTTCCATCATGTTCAGCTGATAGGATCATACCTTGACTGACATATTTCTTCATCATCTTACGAGGTTTGAGGTTAGCAACGATTTGGACTTTCTTGCCGACCAATTCTTGTTCGTTTGGATAGAATTTTGCAATTCCTGAGAGAATTTGACGATCTTCTCCATCACCAGCATCCAGACGGAATTGAAGTAACTTATCAGAACCTTCCACTTTAGAAACTTCTCTGACTTCTGCAACGCGGATTTCAACCTTGTCAAAGTCTTCAAACTTGATTTCTTCCTTATTGAGTTTGAGTTCAACTTCGTCTGGATTCCATTCTTTTTCGACTGCTGGTTTGTTACCTTCCATTTGTTCCTTGATATAGGCGATTTCTTCTTCCATATCCAAACGTGGGAAGATTGGTGTTCCTTTGGCAACGACAGTGACACCTGCAGGAAAGTCAGCCAAGCTCAAGTTTTCAAGACTAGAAACTTCATCCAAGCCAAGTTGATTCAAGACTGCACGACTGGTTTCCATCATAAACGGCTCAATCAAGTGAGCTACAACACGAAGGCTGGCTGCCAAGTGGCTCATAACACTGGCCAATTGATCACGAAGTGCTTCATCCTTAGCCAAGACCCATGGTGCGGTCTCATCGATGTATTTATTAGTACGTGAAATAAGAGTCCATACTGCTTCTAAGGCACGTGGGTAGTCAACTGCTTCCATGTGAGTATGGTAGTCAGCGATTGATTCAGCAGCTACTTGAGCAAGAGCATGGTCAAACTCTGTTACACCTTCTATATAGGCAGGAATTTGTCCATCAAAGTACTTGTTAATCATAGAAACCGTACGGTTGAGGAGGTTTCCAAGGTCATTGGCCAATTCGTAGTTGATACGGCCTACATAGTCTTCAGGAGTGAAGGTTCCGTCTGAACCAACTGGAAGGCTACGCATGAGGTAGTAACGAAGTGGATCTATTCCATAACGCTCTACCAACATCTCAGGGTAAACGACATTTCCTTTAGACTTAGACATTTTGCCGTCTTTCATGACGAACCAACCGTGAGCAATCAAACGATCTGGCAATTTGATATCTAACATCATAAGAAGGATTGGCCAGTAGATTGAGTGGAAACGAAGGATGTCTTTTCCTACCATGTGGAAGACTGTTCCATTCCAGAATTTGTCAAAGTTACCATGTTCATCTTGACCGTAGCCAAGAGCTGTCGCATAGTTAAGAAGAGCATCAATCCAAACATAGACAACGTGTTTTGGATTAGATGGTACTGGCACACCCCATGTAAAGGTTGTACGAGAAACTGCCAAATCCTCTAAACCTGGCTCGATAAAGTTGCGCAGCATTTCATTCAGACGACCATCTGGAGTGATAAATTCAGGATGAGCTTTGAAAAATTCTACTAGACGATCTTGGTACTTGCTAAGACGAAGGAAATAAGACTCTTCAGATACCCATTCCACTTCGTGACCTGATGGAGCGATACCACCAGTCACATTTCCAGCTTCGTCACGGAATACTTCTGCAAGCTGGCTTTCTGTAAAGAATTCCTCATCTGATACTGAATACCAGCCAGAGTATTCACCTAAATAGATGTCATCTTGAGCCAGCAAGCGTTCAAAGACTTGTGCGACAACTTTTTCATGGTAGTCATCAGTTGTACGGATAAATTTATCGTATGAGATATCTAGTAATTGCCAGAGTTCTTTGACTCCAACTGCCATCCCATCAACATAAGCTTGAGGTGTAATGCCAGCTTCTTCTGCTTTCTGCTGGATTTTCTGACCATGCTCGTCAAGACCTGTCAAATAAAAGACATCGTAACCCATCAGGCGTTTATAACGTGCTAGGACATCACAAGCGATGGTTGTGTAGGCAGAACCGATATGAAGTTTACCAGATGGATAGTAAATCGGCGTTGTAATATAAAAATTCTTTTCAGACATAATTTTTCCTTTCCAGGCAAATGAAACCTGTTTTTCTAACACTTCATTATATCACATTTTTAATGATTTTCGATAGGGAAATCCATACAAAAACAAGATAGACAAGTGTCCATCTTGTTTATTCTATTCATAACGAAGGGCTTCAATTGGATCAAGTTTCGATGCCTTGTTGGCTGGCAAAACTCCAAAAATCATACCCACGCTAGCCGAAACTGCAAGACTAAATAGGGCAACTGGGATTGATACTCCCACTTCTATACCCGCTATCAATCCTTGCAAAAGTAGACCAGCTATAGCTGTTAAGCCTGTCGCAATGGTTAGACCAATAACTCCACCAAGCAAGGTCAAAATCATGGATTCAATCAAAAACTGAATTAAAATATTGGCACGTGTCGCACCCAAAGCCTTACGGAGACCAATCTCACGAGTACGCTCTGTCACCGAAACCAGCATGATGTTCATAACACCAGTCCCCCCAACAAAAAGGGAAATTCCTGCAATGGCACTAATAATCGTAGTTATAAAGCCGAACAATTGTTGTACTTCTTGGAAGGCTGCAGTCGCATCTGCCACCTGATACTCCCCTTGCTGAATACCAGCAATTTCGGTCAATTTTCTAGCTAATTCTGGTCCCACAGTTGGTGTCAAACTGGTATCATTAACCCGGAAGACAATATCAGAAATCTCATCCATATTGAAGTTGTTGGCAAGAGAAATATTAGTCGTAATCGGAAGTCCACCAATACCAAAAGTCTTGGCAGTCTTGGCCTCATCGCTGGTATAGACACCAATGACACGATAGCTAAAGCCACCAACATCTATAACCTGGTTAACAGCTTCTTGAGCAGATCCAAACAGGCTATTAGCAAGTTCTTGGTCTAGTAAAATGACACTGGCCACATCTTTATAATCCTGAGCTATGAGACTGCGGCCTGCAACAATTTCATTTTCAACTGCCTTCATGTAAGTAATATTTCCACCTGTCAAGCTAGCGCGCTCCACTTTTTTGTCTTTATAAGACAAGGTGGTATTGGTCGAATTGGTTACATAGTAACTGTCCACACCCTTAAGTTTAGCAGCCTCCTTGACCCAGGATTCTTGTGGTTTTGGTGGTTCCACAGGAACATCCTCTTCTTTCCCAGACACTGTCAAAGCTGATTGTTTTTGGGTAAAAGAACCGTCTTTACTTTTAATAGGCGAGAAAAAGACATGGATATTCTTCTGTGACTTGGTCATATTTTTATTAACCTGACGAGACATAGAATCTCCCAGAGCCATAATCACAACAACTGATGAAACACCAATGATAATCCCAATCATAGTGAGAAATGAGCGCATCTTGTGGGCCATGATAGATGAAAAGGCAAATTTCAGATTCTGCATCTTAGTTTTCCTCCTTTTCTAACTGCGCACTGTCAGACGAAATAACTCCATCTCGAATGACAATCTGGCGTTTAGCATAAGCAGCGATTTCAGGCTCATGCGTTACCATGATAATAGTTTTTCCTTCTTTATTTAGTTCAACCAATAGTTGCATGATTTGGTTACCTGTTTTGGTATCCAAGGCTCCTGTCGGTTCGTCCGCTAGGATAATAGAAGGATTGTTTACCAAGGCACGCGCGATAGCTACACGTTGCTTTTGACCACCAGATAATTCTGAAGGTAAATGGTGACTACGCTCAGTCAATTCAACCTTATCTAGATATTCCTCAGCTAACTTGCGCCGTTTTGAAGCCGAAACTCCCGCGTAAATCAAGGGCAATTCTACGTTTTGCAGAGCATTGAGTTTCGATAGAAGAAAGAACTGCTGAAAGACAAATCCGATTTGTTGGTTACGGACCTTGGCTAGTTGTTTTTCACCTAGTCCCGCCACTTCTTGGCCTTCAAGATAATACTCTCCACTGGTTGGTGTATCCAACATACCAATCGTATTCATGAGAGTAGACTTCCCCGAACCAGATGGTCCCATGATGGCAACAAATTCACCCTCATTCACTTCTAGGTTGATATTTTTGAGAACCTGCAGTTCTTGGTCACCATTACGGTAGCTTCTGCAGATATTTTTTAAACTAATTAGTTTCTTCATCAGCCTTCACCTCTTTTCCTTCCTCTAGAGAAGACGTTGGGTTACTGATGACCTTGACTCCATTTGTCAGACCTGAAGTGATTTCTTGGTTGTCTGCATCAGCATTGCCCAAACCAACTTCCACTTTCTTGGCCTTTTTCTGCTCGTCAAGTACCCAGACATAGTTCTTATCATTTTCAGTCACAACACTTGTTAAAGGAACCAGAATAGCTTTACTCTTATTCTTAACCTCAACACTTACTGAGAATCCTTGTTTCAAGTCACCGATTTCACTTGTAACATCGATGGTATATGGATATTTAGAACCAGAATTACCACCTGCTGCGGCAGTAGCTGCACTTGCTGCTTCACCATTGTTTTTAGGGTAGTCAGAAATGTAGCTAATCTTACCGGTCCAGCTCTTATCTTGGTAAACTTTAGAAGTAAAGGTTACTTCTTGTCCTACAGAGAGGTTGGCAAGGTTATATTCAGATAGTTCCCCCTTAACTTGCAAGTTTTCATTGCTAACGACATGAACTACCACCTGGCTAGCTCCAGTTGGAGATTTAGAAACATTACGGTTGACTTCGACCACAGTTCCCTCTAAGGTACTGAGAACCGTCATTGCATCCAACTGACTTTGAGCCTTGCTTAATTGTGCTGCTGCATCTGCACGAGCATCACGAGCATCACCTAGTTGTGCATCAATAGATGACACTGCATTTCCTGAGACTGGAGCTGGAGTTTGCCCTGCAGCTCCTTCGCCTCCTGCTGGCGTTGGCAACTGTGGAGCCGGAGCTGAAGCAGCTTCATTTCGTGCTTGATTGAGTTCATTGATATGACGATCTGCCTTAGCTACTGCTCGGCTAGCTGAATCATAGGCCGCCTGGGCTTCTGAACTACTGTACTTGACTAAAGCCTGCCCTTCACTGACTTTATCACCCACAGAAACAAGGATTTCATCTAAATCTCCCTTACTAGCATCAAAATAAACATATTGTTCATTTTTTGCTGTTACTGTCCCTGACAATAAAACAGAGGACGCCAGGCTTCCTTCCTTGGCAACAACAAGATGAGTAGGCTCATCTTTTACAGCAGTCTGAGATGGTTGTCTAAAGAGCAAAATTCCCCCAGCACCTAATACAACTACACTGGCAGCACCGATTGCTGCATACAATTGCCACTTTTTAGCTTTACGATTCTTCTTCATAATGAAACTCCTTTTTGATTTAAAGTCCTTAACAATATTATATAAAAATTAGCAAATATAAACAATAACATTTCAGAACGAAATAATGACATTTCAGGATTTGATTATTGTTCGGAATCTATTTTTATTACCATTGTACTAGTTATATAATACACTTTATTTTTCCTTTTTGCAAGCCTTTTCTTTAATTTTTTGAACGTAGCAGATTTTTGCAATCAAATCAAAAAAAAGATAGAATATGACTATCAAAAAATGACACTCTACTATTTCAAAGAGTACAAAGGAGTTTTCAATGAGAGAATACGATATCATTGCTATCGGTGGAGGTAGCGGAGGAATTGCTACCATGAACCGTGCTGGTGAACACGGAGCCAAAGCGGCCGTTATTGAGGAAAAGAAACTAGGTGGAACCTGTGTCAACGTCGGTTGTGTTCCTAAAAAAATCATGTGGTACGGGGCACAAATCGCTGAGACTTTCCATCAATTTGGAGAAGACTATGGCTTTAAGACTACTGATCTAAACTTTGACTTTGCAACCCTACGTCGCAATCGTGAAGCCTACATCGATCGCGCTCGTTCTTCTTATGATGGCAGTTTTAAACGCAACGGTGTAGACTTGATTGAAGGACATGCTGAATTTGTAGATTCTCATACTGTTAGCGTAAATGGTGAACTCATTCGTGCCAAACATATCGTGATTGCAACTGGTGCCCATCCAAGTATTCCAGACGTTCCTGGTGCTGAACTAGGTGGCTCTTCTGATGATGTATTTGCTTGGGAAGAATTGCCAGAGTCAGTTGCTATTCTAGGTGCGGGTTATATTGCCGTTGAATTGGCTGGCGTACTCCACACCTTTGGTGTCAAGACAGATCTCTTTGTTCGTCGCGACCGTCCTTTACGTGGTTTTGATTCTTACATCGTTGAAGGTTTGGTAAAGGAAATGGAAAGAACAAACTTGCCACTTCATACTCACAAAGTCCCTGCCAAATTAGAAAAAACTGCTGAGGGAATTACCATTCATTTCGAAGATGGTACTAGTCACACAGCTAGCCAAGTTATCTGGGCTACGGGTCGCCGTCCAAACGTTAAGGGCTTGCAACTTGAAAAAGCTGGAGTAACTCTGAACGAACGTGGCTTTATCCAAGTGGATGAATACCAAAATACTGTTGTTGAGGGAATCTACGCTCTAGGTGATGTAACAGGTGAAAAAGAACTGACTCCAGTTGCTATCAAGGCTGGACGTACTTTGTCTGAACGTCTCTTTAACGGAAAAACTACTGCAAAAATGGACTACTCAACTATTCCAACCGTTGTCTTTTCACACCCTGCTATCGGAACTGTTGGATTGACAGAAGAGCAAGCTATTAAAGAATACGGTCAAGAGCAAATCAAGGTTTACAAATCAAGTTTTACTTCTATGTACTCTGCTTGCACTTGTAACCGTCAAGAAACACGTTTCAAATTGATCACAGCAGGTTCAGAAGAAAAAGTTGTCGGACTTCATGGAATTGGCTATGGTGTTGATGAAATGATTCAAGGATTTGCCGTTGCTATCAAAATGGGAGCAACCAAGGCAGACTTTGATGCAACTGTGGCGATTCACCCAACTGCATCTGAAGAATTTGTAACTATGCGTTAATCGAAATAAAAGAAGCTGATACAAATGTACTGCACCCCAAAAGTTAGACAGAAAAAATCTAACTTTTGGGGTGTTTTATTATGAAATTGAGTTATGATGATAAAGTTCAGATCTATGAAC